>CALVSV010000059.1 GCA_944359595.1 uncultured Bacilli bacterium | reverse complement strand
AATATAAAAACAGTAAAATTTCCTTTTATTATAAGGCTTATTCTACTGTTTTAATTTTATTTCATGTTTTTATCCTGGTTTTATACTCTTTTTTATTTATTTTTCGTTAGAAATTTGGTACAATATTTTGAAAAAAGGAAGTGTAGTAGATGGATAAGATAGTTATTAAGGGAGCACGAGAAAATAATTTAAAAAATATTGATTTAGAGTTACCAAAAAATAAATTAATAGTTATGACTGGTGTAAGTGGGAGTGGTAAATCATCACTTGCTTTCGATACTATTTATGCTGAAGGACAAAGAAGATATATAGAAAGTTTATCTGCATATGCAAGACAATTTTTGGGAGGATCTGAAAAGCCAGATGTTGATAGTATTGAAGGGTTATCACCATCTATAAGTATTGATCAAAAAACCACAAATAAGAATCCTAGAAGTACTGTTGCGACTGTAACTGAAATTTATGATTATCTTAGATTATTGTTTTCAAGAATTGGTATTCCATATTGTCCAGTACATAAAGAACCAATAACTAGACAAAGTATTGACGAGATGACTAACAAAATTTTGGAGTATGAAGAAGGTACTAGACTTATAATAATGAGTCCTTTAGTTAATAGTGAAAAAGGTACACATAAAGATATTTTTTCAAAACTTTTAAAAGATGGATATTCAAGAGTAAAAGTTGATGGTGAAATTAGAGATTTATCTGAGGAAATTATACTTGAAAAAAATAAAAAGCATTATATAAATGTAGTAATAGATCGGCTAATATTGAAAGATGGGATAAGAAGTAGATTATATGAAGCTATTGAAACAGCTTGTAAATTAAGTGAAGGTAAAATTTTAGTCAGTGTCAACAATAACATTGAATTGATTATGAGTGAACAATTTGCTTGCCCAAAATGCAATTATTCTTTAGACGAATTATCTCCACGATTATTTTCTTTTAATGCACCATATGGAGCTTGTGATGATTGTAAGGGACTAGGAGTAAAATTAGAAGTTGATGAAGATCTTGTTATACCAAATAAGAGTTTAAGCATCAATGATGGAGCTATTAAAACACTGTCTGATGATAAAGAAGGTATACACTATAAAAGGTTAGAATGTTGTTGTAATTATTATAATATTAATATGGATAAACCATATGATAAATTGACTAAAACAGAAAAGCAAATAATCTTATATGGTAGTCCTGATATAATAAAGTTCCATTATTCAACTAAAAGTGGAAATGTTACTAATCAAAATGATTATTATGAAGGAATATTAACAAATTTAAAAAGAAGATACATGGAAACTTCGTCTACATGGATTAGAGATTGGATAGAAGGATATATGGTAGAAACAGAATGTCCTTCTTGTCATGGGGCACGACTTAAAGATAGTGTTTTATCAATATATATAAAAAATAAAAATATTTATGATTTGACAAAGATGAGTATTAAAAATCTTTTAAATTGGTTTAATAATTTAAAATTAAATAAAGAGCAAACTGAAATTTCTAAATTAATTATTACTGAAATAAATAATAGATTAAGCTTTTTATCTAATGTTGGATTAGAATATTTGACTTTAAATAGAAGTGCAGGTACACTATCTGGTGGTGAATTACAAAGAATTAGATTAGCTACTCAAATAGGATCAAAATTAACTGGAGTATTATATGTATTAGACGAACCTAGTATAGGATTACATCAAAGAGATAACGAAAGATTAATTAACTCTATGAAAGAAATGAGAGATTTAGGTAATACATTGATAGTTGTAGAACATGATGCAGATACTATGCTTGCTGCTGATTATTTGGTTGACATTGGTCCTAAAGCAGGTAGAGAAGGTGGGTACGTTGTTGCGGCAGGTCGTCCAGATGACGTTATGAAAAACAATAACAGTCTAACAGGCAAATATTTGTCTGGTAAAGAAAAAATAGATGTACCTAAAATTAGACGTAAAGGTAATAAAAAATATATAGAAATTATTGGCGCTCAAGAAAATAATTTGAAAAATATTAGTGTAAAAATACCATTAGGTGTAATGACATGTGTTACAGGTGTTAGTGGTAGTGGTAAATCTACATTAGTAAATAAAATATTATATAATGCATTACATAACAATTTATATTCTACTAAAGAAAAACCCGGAAAACATAAAAAGATAAAAGGAATAGAAAATATAGATAAAGTAGTTGACATTTCTCAAGCACCAATTGGTAGAACACCAAGAAGTAATCCTGCAACATATACAGGTGTATTCGACGATATAAGGGATGTGTTTACAAACACTAAAGAGGCTAAAATGTATGGATATGATAAAGGTAGATTTTCTTTCAATGTAAAGGGAGGAAGATGTGAAGCCTGTAGAGGTGATGGTGTAAAAAAAATAGAAATGCACTTTTTACCTGATGTGTATGTTCCTTGTGAAGTGTGTAATGGAACTCGTTACAATACTGAAACATTAAAAATAAAATATAAAGGAAAAAATATATACGATATACTTGAAATGCGTGTCGAAGAAGCTATAGAATTTTTTGATAATCATCCAAAAATAAAACACAAATTACAAGTTTTAGTAGATGTTGGTCTATCTTATATTAAATTAGGACAAAGTTCGCCAACACTATCAGGTGGGGAAGCAGCACGTGTAAAGTTAGCAAAAGAATTGCAAAAAATACCGACAGGAAAAACTTTATTTATACTTGATGAACCGACGACGGGATTACACTTTAATAATATAAAAAAACTATTAAAAATTTTAAACAGAATTGTGGATAATGGAGATACGGTACTTATTATTGAACATAATTTGGATGTAATAAAAGTTGCTGACTACATTATTGATTTAGGTCCAGAAGGCGGAGATAATGGTGGAGAAATAGTTGCTTGTGGAACTCCAGAAGAAATATGTAAAATAGAAAAAAGCTATACAGCTAAATTCTTGAAAAAGGAATTAAAAAAAAACTGAACAAAAATATTTTTTATGTTCAGTTTTTCATTCAAAAAAAATAGTGTTTGACAAATATTTAATAAAGTTTATAATATAAATATATAGAAACGGGGTATACCTATGAATAATGTTGATAATATTAAAATTGGAGATAAACTAGAAATACATAGCTATAAACATAATGGGAAAATACATAGAACTTGGGATGAAGCGGTAGTTTTGGATATAAAAGATGATTATATTGTTTGTGGAAATAATAAAACATTAGTAACTGAAGCTGATGGTAGAAATTGGAGAACTAAAGAACCTGCTATTTTATATTTTTATAAAAATGAGTGGTATAACGTTATATGTCAATTAAAAGATAAAGGAGTCTATTATTATTGTAATATAGCTTCACCATTTATTATTGATGAAAAATGTATAAAATATATAGATTATGATCTAGATTTAAGAGTATATCCTGATTCTTCTTTTAAAGTGTTAGATAAAGATGAATATAAATATCACAAAAAATTAATGCATTATAATAGTGATATAGATAAGATTACTTCATCGGAATTATCTAATTTAATTAAATTATATAAAAAACATAATGGTCCATTTAGGAAAGGACTAGGTAAATATTATTATTCTGTATATGAAGAATATTGTAACAAAAACAAATAATTAATATATTAATTTAATAATAATAGTAATATTTTTTTCATACATATTAATTGGTGAAGTGTATGAAAAAAATATTATTTTGTATTATATGTATGTGTTTATTGTTTCCAAAAAACGTAGACGCAATTAGTAATAGCGCACATGCGATGACCGTAATTGATACTGACACGAATAGAATATTATATCAAAAGAATGGAAATGAAAAAAATTTAATTGCATCTATAACTAAGATAATGACTATATAAGTATTAATGCTGTAAACCTTAGAAATAAAGTTGATAAGTTATTGCAATAAAAACAAAATTTTATAAATTCATTCCCAAAAAAGTCAATTGTGGAGTTTTTTTGGAATGGAGTGTTGATAAAATAGATAAAATCGGGTAGAATATATTTGAAAGGAATGGCAAATATGCAAATAAAAAGAGATTAT
>CALVSV010000058.1 GCA_944359595.1 uncultured Bacilli bacterium | reverse complement strand
ATAACTATAGTAAAGAATTACTAAAAGAATTACAAAATAAATATTATGATGATTCATTGAATGCTAATTTAAATGGAGTTCCATCATTGTTAATAATGCAAAATAAAGAAATTAAAGATATATTGACTAAAGAAAACGATGAACAAATTACAGAGGATAAAATTATTCAAATATTTGAGGAGTTTGAATATATAAAATGATAAATATAGTTATGTATGAACCTGAAATACCTGCAAATACTGGAAATATTATGAGAACTGTTGCAGGAACAAATACTAAGTTACATCTTATTAAACCACTTGGATTTTCTTTAGATGATAAATATATTAAAAGATGTGGAGCTAACTATATAGATAAATGTGAATATTATATATATGATAATTATGAGGATTTTAAAAATAAAAACAAAGGAACGTATTATTTTTTAACTAGATATGGTAATAAAAATTATACTCAATTTGATTATAGTAATAAAGATGAAAATATTTATTTTATATTTGGTAAAGAAAGTAGTGGAATACCACTTGATATATTAAAAGATAATTTTGAACACTGCTTAAGAATACCTACTAGTGATAAAATAAGAGCGTTAAATGTATCTAATACAGTAGCTATTATGATATATGAAGCATTAAGACAACAAGATTTTAATGATTTACTCGGATATGATGTGTTTAAGGGTAAAGATCATATATTAAACGATAAAAATTAAAAATTTTTCAAATTAACTAAAATTCAATTTTTGTAACAAAAAAGTATTTTTTGCACTGTGCAATAATACTTTTTTTATATATTAAAAATATAATAAATAGTTACAAAAATTGAATTTTAGTTATTTGATTTATATTATAAATTAATTTATATTGAGTATGAAAGGCAGGTGAATAGAATGAATCATACAATATTAGTAGGAAGATTAGTAAGAACTCCCGAACTTAGAGTTACAGAAACAGGAAAAAAAGTAACTAATATAACTTTAGCCATCAATAGACCATTTAAAGATCAAACTGGCGAATATCAAACAGATTTTATTGAATGTATATTATGGGAAGCTTTAGCTAATAAAGTTATTAAATATTGTAAACAAGGAGATCTTTTAGGTATTAAAGGTAGATTACAAGTAATAAAGGAAGAAGGGGAAATAAAATTTAATATATTACAAGTTGTTGCTGAAAGTTTAACTATGCTCTCACATCCACAACAAAAAAAAGAAGACAATAATAAGGAGGAACAACAAAATGAAGAATAGTTTAGAAGTAGAATTAAAAAAGAAATTAGTTACAGTTAAATCACCATATGATATAGGTAGTATTTTATACGATTATTCAAAAAAAATAAATATGAAAGAATATATAAAAATATTAGAAGATATTATTAAAACATTTGATATATTAAAAAATAATGTAGGAGTTTATTTATCTTCTTGTAAAGAAGTATATGATAATGACGAAGATGATATAATAGATAGCAAAGAAGATCTTTTTAACCCAATTATAGGTAGAGGTAATATAAAAGTTACCATGGAAGATAATAAACTTAAAATAACTATGGAATGCGAATAGAGAGATTCTCTCTTTTTTTAATTTAAAATAATATATAAATATATAGCGCTAATAAATTCTCGATAGAATAATGATACTATATTTGATATTTCTTCATTATTATTATCTTGTATAGCGATTTTTATTTTTTCATAAATTTTAGATATTGTTGAATTATTTAGTTTATTTAAAATAAGTTTATTAAAATCACTAATTTTATATATTTTAGTATTATCTATATTACATTCTTCTCCTAAAAAATCTACCGAAGTCATCATCATATCATATATTTTATCATCGCTATTAACATATAATAAGCTTAATATATTTTTAATAATATTAGTATTTGATGTCTTTTTTAAAATTAGTTCATATTTATCTTTATACTTATATATAAATTTATTAAGATTATTATGTTTGAATGTATATTTATTTCCATCTAATTTATTAAAAGATTTCATAGTATCGTTATAACCTCTTTTTATATCCTTTTTAGCATTTTCACCATCGAATATCAAAAAATTAGAAGTTTTTGATCTTGGTGTAATATATGTAATATCTACATTCTTATCTTTAACAATCTTTTTAATACCTATTTTTTTTAGATCTATCGCAATTATATTATTTGCGCCCATATCTATCGCTAAAGATATTGGTAAATTATCTACATATCCACCATCTATATATTTTTCTCCATCAATATTTTTCATCTTAAAAGCAGGGTAACATGTAGCTGATGCCATAACATAATCTAAAAATTTAGATTTAGGAATATCTTTCTTTGTTAGATACATTTTCTTTTTTTTGGTTACATTAAATGTTACTAATCCATAATTTATTTTAGATTTATATATTTTATCAACGTTTATATATTTTTTTAAATTATATTCTAAATTTGATGGATCCATTCCGCCATTCTGCACAATATTTTTTAAGTATGTTAAATTCATATTTTCATCTTCTTTTGATAACGAAAATATCATATCATAATTTAAATTGCTCCAAAGTTTTAAAGATTTACGATAGCTTTTCTCACACATTAAACAAGCATTTATTGCTCCAACACTACTACCACATACAATATCATATTTATATTTTATCTTTTTTAATGCCTTCCATACACCAATTTGATAAGCTCCGGCACTCCCTCCGCCAGATAATACAACTGCATTCATATACTTCACCCATATCGATTATATCATAAAAGATAACAATTTTAATAAAATTTAATTATAATACATAATATTGTATAGGTGATATAAATATGATATTTAAAGATTTAATAGATAATAATAAAGGTATAATAACTATATCATCTAATATTATAGAAATTAGAAATTATCAAGATATAATAAGTTTTGATGATAATAGATTTAAAATTAAAATTAATGATAAATATATTGATTTTGTTGGTAAAAATATAAGCGTTAAACTGTTAAAGGAAGAAGAACTTATTTTAACTGGAAATATCGAAAAAATTGAATATAGGTGATAGCATGAATAATGAAATATTAAATAAATTTGAAAGTTTTATAAAAGTAAAAGTAACAGGAAGAAATATTGAATTATTTATAAAAAGATTATATAAAAATAATATTAATATATATGATATGAAAAAAATTAATAGAAATAAAATTATTATTAAAATAAAGTATTGTGATTATGATAAACTAATTAAGTTAAAAACTATATATGAAATAAATAGTATAAATACTTATGGTGTAATAAACATAAAAAAACTTATTAATAAAAATAGATTTATTATTATATCTTTATTATTTTCTTTTATTTTTATTATGATTTTATCTAATATAATATTTAGAATAGATATTATTCATTCATCAAGTGATATAAGATCTTTAATAAATAATGAATTAAGTAAATATGGTATTAAAAAATATAATTTTAAGAAAAGTTATAATGATTTGAAAAAAATTAAAGATAATATATTAAAAGATAATAAAGATAAATTAGAATGGATAGAAATAGAAAATATAGGTACTACTGTTAGAGTTAAGTGTGAAGAACGCATTTTAAATGATAAAGAAGAAGTATATAAGTATCAGAATGTTGTAGCAAAAAAAGATGGTATTATTAAAAAAATAATCGCAAAAGATGGCTTTATCAATTATGAAATAAATGATTATGTAAAAAAAGGAGATATACTAATTAGTGGTGAAATATATAATCCTAGTGGTAAGTTTTTAGGTTTGTCTCAAGCTATAGGTGAAGTATATGCAGAAGTATGGTATAAATTAAAAATTGAATACCCATTAATATATAGTGAAAAAAAATATACAGGTAATACAGATACTAATTATGAAATAATAATTTTTAATAATAGATATGGTATAGGAAATAACAAATTTAAAAATAGCGACATTCAAGATGAAGTTATACTAAAAAATCCTTTATTACCAATAAAATTTGTTAAAAGCACCAAAAAAGAAATAGTTGTAGATGAAAATATTAATACGTACGAAACAGCATTAATTGAAGCACAAGAGGAGGGTAGAAGAACAATGGAAGAAAGACTTGGAGAAAATGAAAAAATTTTATATCAAAAAACTTTGTCTTTTTTAAAAAAAGATAGTACAATAGAAACAGAGATATTTTTTAGCGTAATGGAGAATATAGCGCAAAATAAAGAAATATTTGAAAAAGATTATATAATAGAAAGAGAAGAATGAGGTAATATGATAAAAGATGCTATAACAGAAATTATTGATTATACATGGCCAATGATACTTATTGTTATTACTATTGTTGTATCTATAAGAATAGCTTATATTATAACTAATAAGCCTAAAGTTTATCTATATAAAGAATTTATTAATTTAGGTTTTATTATATATATATTGTCACTTTTTTATGTAGTGACATTTCAAGATGTAAATTATGGGACAAGCAATTTTACACCATTTAAAGAGATTACAAGATATGAATTTGGTAGTAAATTATTTATAAAAAATGTAATTGGTAATGTTATTATGTTTACACCTCTAGGTTTTTTTATATCATATTATTTAAAGTCTAAAAAGTTTTATTTACCACTTTTTTTAAGTGCATTATCATCTTTAGTAATAGAATTTACTCAATCAAAAATTGGTAGAACATTTGATATAGATGATATTATTTTAAATATTGTCGGTGGATTATTAGGATATAATATATATAAATTTTCTAAATATTTGCCTGGATTTACAAGAAAAACTTGGTTTTTAAATATAATATGTATAATTATAGTAATTTTATTTATTGTTTATTTATTATATGTATATGGATTAAATAAAATATTTATTTAGTCTAGTTTTTATTTATAAATTGTATTATAATTAGATGTGTTTGAGGTGATTATATTGAATAACTTTGAAGTAGTTAATTTAACTAACGAAAATATTGATGAATTAAAATACATAAATGATGTTATTTTATTAGCGTTAAAATATGAGAATGTGTCTAATGCAAACTTTAATATTTTAATAGTTGATGATGAGGAAATTCATAAGATAAATAAAGAATATAGGAATGTAGATAGAGTAACAGATGTTATAAGTTTTGCACTAGAAGATAATTTAGATATTGTACTTCCAGAAAGAATGCTTGGCGATATATATATATCAATTGATAGA
>CALVSV010000057.1 GCA_944359595.1 uncultured Bacilli bacterium | reverse complement strand
AATATTATTTTTTATATCATTTATTTTACTATTATTACTATCAATATTTTTATTTAATAAATCTAATTTATTATTTAATGATAATATTTCTTCTTCTTTTTCTAATCTAATTTTGTCATTTTCATTGGAGTTTTTAACTCGTTCTAATAATAAAGCTTTCTCACCCTTTAATTTTTCGACATTACTACTAACTTCTATAAGACTTTTATTAAGTTCTTGTATACTTTTATCTATTTTAATTAATTCTGTTCTCTTACTAACTAAAGTTGCATCTTCATCAACATTTATAGTATTTATATTAGCTAATTTTTTATTTAATATATTTAACTCTTCTTTATGATTATTATATGATGCATTTATTTCTGTAATTTTTTTAGTAATAACAGAAACATCTAATTTTTCTAATTCACTTTTAACTTCTAAATATTTTTTAGCAATATCTTTTTGTTCTTTTAAAGGCTTAATTTGTGTTTCTAATTCATTTATAATATCGTTTACTCTGGACAAGTTATCATGCGTTTTTTCTAATTTTTTTATTGCTTCTTCTTTACGCTTTTTATATTTTAAAACACCAGCGGCGCTATCAAAGATAATACGTCTATCCCCATTTTTATTATTTATTATGTTTTGTATTTCTCCTTGACCAATAATATTTAATGAATCCTTTTCAATACCACTATCTATTATAAGTTCTAATATATCTTTTAATCTACATTTGTTATTGTTTAAATAATACTCGTTTTCACCATCTTTATATAAGGTTCTTTTAATAGATACTTCACTATAATCTATAGGTAAATGCTTATCTGAATTATCAAAAACTAGTGTGACAGATGAAAAGTTTGCACTTTTTCTTTTAGAAGATCCAGAAAATATTATATCGCTCATAGCTCCTTCTCCACGTAAGTTTTTAATTGATTGTTCGCCAAGCACCCATTTAATTGCGTCTACAACGTTACTTTTACCACTACCATTTGGACCTACTATGCCTGTTATATTTTTTGACATCTCGATATTTACTTCGTCTGCAAAAGATTTAAACCCTAAAGCCTTTATTTGTTTTAAATACATATTACCACACCTTGTCTATTTTTTCTTTTTCTTCTTTATTCTTTCTTTTATTTTATTTATATTGGTAATTTTAAATCCAGGAAAAGCATTAATTAGTCTTTTCATAAGTATTGATTTAGATGCAATTTTCTCTCTTACTTTTCTACTAATAGTATCTGTGTTATCTATTTTTAATAATACTTGATTTAACTCCAACTTAGATATAATATTAAATGAAATACATAAATCAATTAAAAATACTATTAAAAATATACTACTTACTACAATTAAAACAATTGGATTAAACTTCAATAATAATGATGATATAAATGGATTAATAACATATATTAATAACACACCCAACAAACCAAAAGCAATAGAAGTTTTTAAACAAATTCTTCCATTTAAATTAAATTTTTGCTTAGAATAATCCCACCATCTAGTATTAAATAATTTTTCCATTATTAAACTAGTTAAGTATTCAGTTATTGTACAAATAAGTACAGCCATAACAAATAATACTTCAAGATTAGGTTTATATTTATCTAATAAAAATATCATTAAGATTGACGATACTCCATATATTGGACAACAAGGACCAATCAAAAATCCTCTATTAACTAATTTATCTTCATCATAATATACATATATAACTTCAATAACCCACCCTATAAATGAATATATAATAAATAATAGAAGATAAAACATAATATCATATAATAATTCCATACTCTAAACTCCTTTATTATTTTTTTTATAATATTTGCATATATCACTAATTTTACAATTAGAACAATCAGGTGATATTGCTCGACAATGATATCTACCAAACAATACCATTTGGTGATGTACTCTACTCCATTTTTCTTTTTTTATTTTTTTCATAAGTTTCATCTCTACTTTTTCTACATTGTCTTTATTGAATGCCATTCCTAACCTTTTAGATACTCTTTCAACATGTGTATCGACCGCAATAGCCGGATAATTATAAATATTACTTAAAACTACATTTGCAGTTTTTCTACCAACACCAGGTAGTGTAGTAAGTATATCTCTATTATTAGGTACAATACCATCATATTTTTCTATAAGTTCCTTAGAAATTCCCTTTATATATTGTGCTTTTTTTCTAAATGATCCAACACTTCTAATAATACTTTCTAAATCTTTAATATCTGCATTTACAAGTTTTTCTAATGTATCATACTTATCAAACAATACTGAAGTAACCATATTAACTCTTTTATCAGTTGTTTGCGCTGATAACATAGTAGCTATTAAAAGTTCATAATCTTTATTATAATTAAGTTCACATCTAGGATCAGGAAACAATTCATCCAAATAATTTTCAATTCTTTCAACCACTTTAATCACCGCTTAACCAATCATAATCGAATATTTCAACAGTCTCATCTTTTTTTTCTTTATGTCTTTTTCTAATTTTTTTAACATCATCAGCTGTCTTAATTTTCTTTTTCTTCCATTCTATAAGTATTCTATCAATATATCTTAGGCTATTTACTCCACTAAATATAGATTCTTTTAAAGCTTCAATTATTATTTCTTCACTATAACCACTATTTAACCAGCCATTTATTATTTCGTACTCCATAGGAGATAACGTTCTGCCAAATTCTTGTTCAAACTTTTCAAATAACGAAGTTGCGATAACTTGTGTATCTTCATTATCGTTATCCAATATAGTCATTGCAAGTTTACTATACAACAGATCAAAGCACAGTTTTTCTTCTAAGATATTATTTTCATTTTTTTCTAATTTTATATTAATAATTTGCTTTTCACATAAATTATTAATAATGATTAATAATTTATTAACTTTAATATTTAATTCTTTAGCTATAATTTTAGGATTATAATTAACATATCTATTATTTATTAAATATATTAATACAATAAATTCTTCATCAGTAATATTAAATTTCTTATAATTAAAAAACAATATTTTAGGAATAACGATATCTTCCATCTGCATATAATTAATAAGTTTCTCTGTTTTACTCATACTCATAATACCACTTCCCTATTTATCTAGTTGTACTTTTTTTATTAAATCTCCTGTTAAAGCATCATAATATATATAATTAAATCCATCTTTTACTTCTTCTTTAACTTCATACACCAATTTATCATATTTATATCCAATAACATAATCTTCCTCATCTATTTTATACAACTCACTCTTTTTATAATCAATATAATGTTTTTCTTTATCATCAATAACACTAATACATTCTTCTTTATTAGATGTATAGTTAATCACATAATAGGTTTTATCTCCATAATATACATTAACACTATTTACACTATCTACATTAGCATTATTTATAATAAATGCATTCTTAACATCTTCTAAATTTTTACTTCTTTTATTAGTCGCTAAAAAATTAACACAAAAAACTACTACAACTAAAATAATCGCAATCGCAACAATAGAAATTATCATCTTCTTCATAATTATCCTCCAAATTATAAATTAATAAAAAACAATTCTAACGCAGAATTTTTATTTGTTATACCAGATTTAATTTTATAATCCAATTCTCCTAAATCACTTAAATATTTTTTTAATATATCAATACTTAGTCTATTACTTTTCTGATGAGCTAATTTTATTCTATACGGGTGTACTTTTAAATATTTAGCTATATCACCTTCATTAATGTTATTACTAATCATAATTTTAGTTTGTAATAAAAGTCTGAATTGATTAGCGATCATAATAAGTATTTTTGTTTGTTCATAATTAAACTCATCTCTTAAGATTTTATATATACTAAATATTTTTTTCTTATCATTATCTACAACTGCATCAATAAGTTCAAATATATTATCTTCTTCTCTTTTAGACACTAAATCACATACGTCATCAAAACTAATTATCTTCTCATCTATTTTATACATAAGTAACTTATTTATTTCAGAATTAATCAAACTCATATCAGATAATGTACGTTTAATTATTTCATCTATAGCTCTTTTTTCTATTTTATATCCTTCAATCATAAATTTTTTTAATATCATATTATACAGTTCATTATTTTCTAATTTATCACATTTAATAACTGTACCTACTTCTTTTAATTTCTTTACTATCTTTTTACTATTATCTATATTATCATTACTCAAAATCAATATAGAATCATTATTAATATTATCTAAATATTTAAGTAATAATGTTAAATCAATCTCAGATCCATCTTTTAATCTAGCCAAAAATTTAGCATTCCTAACTATTACTATTTTTTTACCAAATAACCCATAAGTATTTAATTCATCAACTATTTCTTCTATCTTAGTATTTTCCATATCATAATATATTTTATTATAATCTTTATTCTTTTTAATTATTTTATTAATATTATAATTTATTAAATACTTATCTTCTCCGTATATTAAATATATATTATTCATATGATCACCACGATTCAACACTACATATATTATTATATCAAATTACTATAGTTTTTAATAGACTTTTTTGATATTAAATGTTATAATTTTTTGTAGTGATGCCATTATGAAGTTTGAAGGATTTACGATATATGAGTGCAATACTTTTATAAAAAAATTAAAAGGGTTAATGTTTAAAAAAAACATCAACTATGGATTAATATTTAAAAAATGTAACTCTATTCATACATTTTTTATGAAACAAAATATAGATGTTATATTTTTAGATAAAAATAATAATATTATTAAAAGATATAATAATATTACTAAAAATAAAATATTAATATGTAAGGATGCATATCAAGTAATAGAAATACCACATAAAAAATGATAGAAATTAACTATCATTTTTTAATTAGCTTGTACAACATACGGGCTTGATTTAGTGCCATCTCCGCTAGTGTATAGGATGTCAGATTTTAAATTTATGACTGGAATAACACTAAGTGAAGTTTCTGAACGATTATAATATAATCTATTACTATCATTAAACAAAAATACATTAGGTGAAACATCCGTATTGACAGAATCATATGGAGAACTTAACCAATAAGCTGTTTCGTATTTTAAATAAAATGTTTCGTTAGAAGAATAAATGCTACCACCAGCAAATACTATCTCATCCGCTGTTAATAATCCTATCTTTAAATCATATTCTCCTCCATATGTTTTTGTTGTGTTCGGACATGAAAATATAGGTTGTGGATTGTTATTTCTTAGTCTTTGATAAGCACCATAATTATCACCAGACTCTGGAGAATCAATTGGTTTTGAAACAGAAGTTGTATCATTACAATACCTAGTATTAGCTATTAAATTATCATATTCGCTAAAATTTGTTGAATACCAATTCTCTAAATATGTTTTTATTGTTGATGAAGTTCCATCTTGTACGTTTGGCGCGCTAAAAAGTATGCTGTTGTTGCTCCTATTAATAGTGCGATAACAGCTATTGCCGATGCAACTATAATTATTGTTTGTTTTTTGCTTTTCTCTTCCATTTAGCTTAACTTCCTTTCATCTTACATTTTTAGTATATCACACTTTATTGTAGTTTTTTGTTGGTAATTTTACCAGTTAAGATAAATAATATAAGAAAAAAAGCCCAATGTTAAGAGCTTATTTTTTTAGAGATACTAATTCCATCACCTACACTATAAAATGTAGTGTTAAAGTCTTTATTGTCTTTTAAAAATAATATATATTTTTCTATTTTTTTTACTAATTGTTTAGTATTTCTATTTTTTATTTTATCAGTATTATTAACCATACCGTGAAATTCTAAATTATCTGTTATAATTATTCCATTATCATTTAAGTTATGTTTGAATTTCTCAAAAAATTTAATATATTGACCTTTAGCTGCATCTATAAATATTAAATCGTATTTGTTACTATCAATATAATCAAATGCATCTATATTAATAACTTTAATCCTTGTATTTAGATTAAAGTTATTAATATTATTTATTGCTTCATTATATCTAATAGTATCTCTTTCTATTGTTACAACATTTATATCATCTTTTGCTAGTGCCATTCTTATTGCAGAATAACCTATCGCACTACCTATTTCTAATATATTTTTTATATTTCTTTTTTTTATTTCATTTATTATAAAATTTATTCCGTCTGATTGAATAATTGGTATATTATTTATTTTTGCATATTCTTCTAATTCACTTATTTTACCATTCATACCATAAACCTTCGTCTTTTAATTTTGCTACCATATTATCATGTTCTTTAACTGTTTTTGTAAAGTACACGTTTCTATCTTTATCTGCAACAAAATATAAATAATCTGTTTCGTTTGCATTGATTACAGCTTTAATAGTTTGTTCACTAGGATTACAAATTGGACCAACTGGTAACTTACCTTCCATATTAGGACCTCTAGTATTATATGGGTTTTCCATATTCAATTCATTAACTGTAAGATCTCTATCACCCATATTAACTTGTGCAGCGTAGTATGTTGTAACATCACTACCTAAATTCATTCCTTTAGCAAGTCTATTTTCAAATACACTAACTATATTTTGTTTGTCCTCATATTTAATACCTTCATTTTCTGTTATAGATGCAAGTGTCAATATTTCATGTATTGTATAATTACTGTTTTCAATATCAGCTTTATATTTATCTAATACTTCTTTTTCCTTATCAAGCATTCGTTCTAATATTTCTTCAACACTAACATCTTTATTATCAAAATTATAAGTATCAGGGTATAAATAACCTTCTAATGAATAATATATACTATCATTTTTAATATCATCAGTTAAAAACCAATATTTTTCAATCAAGGTATCTATATATTCATCGTTATTTATTACATTTATTACATCATCATAACTATTATTTGTTGATTGCGCTATAGTATTTGCGATCCCAGGAATAGTTAATCCTTCTTTAAATAATATATTTACACTATTTGGATTTAAATTGCTGTTTTTTCTAATTGTATCAACTATATTTTCTACATTCATAGACTTTTTCAAGTTGAAAAATCCAGATTTAATATCCGTAACTCCATTAAGCTTTAAATAAACTAAAAATACTTTATCACTTCTTATTAAATTTTCATCATATAAATTTTTTGCTATCTCCTTAGAAGATTCTCCCATTTTTATTTCAAACAATACTTCTTTATCATCTTTTTTATCTACACTCATCAACATAAAATTATATAATAGACAAGTGCATACTATTATAGTAAGCAAAAACGAAAATAAAAATATCGCACAATTTCTTAATTTTTTCATACAACTTAAAAGCAAGTATATTACTTGCTATTATCTCCATCATTAGTATTGTTTGCTTCTTCTTGTAATGAATCAAGTATTGTTTCAATTATATTCCATTCTTTTTCAGTTTCAATTGGTTCTAGACTCATTTTAGTATCATCCATATTATTAGGATCATAAATTGATGCATAAACCTTTATATTCCCTATTTCATCTTTAGTATTATCAGTATATACTATATAACTTTTTTTAGTTTCATCAGAATCAAATGTAAATAATACTTCACACTCGATTTGTTTTCCTTCATCATTAATTACTGTAAATTTATTATTCTTTTCTTCCATATTTATTATCCTTTCTTAGTCTCTAAATAAGCACTCAATATTACTTGAGCAGCCATCTTATCTATTATGTCCTTTCTTTTTTTTCTAGACACATTATTACTTATTAAAAATTTTTCAGATTCCATAGTAGACAATCTTTCATCTTGCAAATGTACAATAATATTAAAATTATCCTCTAATATTTTTTTTTTTTTTAGTGTTTTTATAGCTCTGTCGCCAATTGAATTATCCATATTTTTTGGAAATCCAAGTACTAATTCGTCTATTTTTTCTTCATCGATAATCTTTTTTAGTTCAGGTATTAATGTATTATAGTCATCATCTACATAATTAATAACTTTATATGGCATAGAAATTATACCTAATTTATCACTAATCGCTAATCCTAAAGTTTTTGTGCCTAAATCTAATCCTAAATATTTCATTTATTTATATCTTTCATATAATTTCTAACTAGACATTCAATTATTTTTGTTCTATCAATTTTTGTAATTTTACTTCTAGCTTCTCTATGACTAGAAATATATCCAGGATCTCCACTCATGATATATCCAACTAATTGATTAATAGGATTATAACCTCTTTCTTCTAGTGCATCATATACATCTTTAATAGTAGATTCTATTAATGCTTCATTAAGTTCATTAATATCAAATAGATGTGTTGTTTCAGAACTCATATAATCACCATCTTTCTTTTATATTGTATCAAAATTAGATTATAATTAAAAGTAATTTTATAAAAAATATATAATTTATTTACATCTTTTGAATTTTTTCAAAAGTTTTTTTAATACCTTTCTTTCACTAATAATATTTGTTCCAAGTACTAACCACAATACTATTATAAATAGTATTCCATACATTATTTGACCTATCATGCTGTCCTTTAATACATATATAATTGAGGCGAAAGCAAACATAGCATCTATTATATATATAATTATTACTGTAGTTCTATGCGATATTTTTTTGTTTAAAAATTGATGATGTAAGTGTTCTCTATCTGGAGTTGAAATTTTTTCATGTTTAAGCAATCTTCTTATTATCGCAAACGAAGTATCAAGTATTGGAACAGCAAGTATAAGAAGAGGTACAACAAATGATGTGAATGTAACATTTTTAAAACCTAACAGTGCGATTACAGATATAATAAATCCTAAAAACATAGAACCTGAATCACCCATAAATATCTTTGCAGGATAAAAATTATGTACTAAAAATCCTAATGTTGCACCAAGCATAATAAATGTTAAAGAAATATCTAATCCAGTATTTTGCCCTAATACAAACGCAATAATACCAATTGTTAAAAAATATATTGAGCCAATTCCAGCAGCTAGTCCATCTAAACCATCTATTAAATTTATAGAATTTATACAACCAAGAATAATAAATACCGTAATAATATTGCCAACCAATGGTGTAAATCTAATATAAAATCCAAACGCAGATACCTCATTTAATGATATTCCACCATACAACACTACTATTAATGCAGCAAGCAATTGACCAGAAAACTTATATCTAGGAGGTAAAGATTTTATATCATCAATTATCCCTGTAAGAATAATAATAAAACTACCAATAAGTATAGAAATCATTTCAATACTTTGCCTTGCAAATAAAATATACCCTAATAAAAATGATAAAAATATTGATAACCCACCAAGTCTAGGTATTAAATCTTTATGCACTTTTCTTTTGTTAGGAATATCTACAGCTCCTACATATTCAGCTATTTTTTTAACAAATGGCACTAAAATAATTGAACATATAAATGTTATTAAAACTATTTTTATTGCTTCATTTACACTTAATTGCACAAAACACCGCCTCCAACACATTCATTATATCATTTATTCAAAAATTTTAATACATCTTTTATAGTATTTTCAAAACAAGAATAATCAACCATAAACCAGTTAACATCCATTTGATTATTAAAAAATGTATATTGTCTTTTTGCGTATCTTCTTGAATTCTTTTTTATATTATCTATTGCTTCATTTAAACTTATATCTCCATCAAAATAATTTATAAGTTCTTTATACCCTATCGCACTTTTTAATATTCTACTATTAGGATATTTCGTATATAAACATCTAGCTTCTTCAACAATCCCATCACTAACCATATTATCTACTCTTTTATCTATTATATTATACAAATTATCTCTATTAGTCGTAAGTCCTATTGTTACAAAATCATATAATTTTTTATTTTTACCATTACTATTAGAACCTCTATTTAAAAACATAATCATTCTTTTTCTATTATTTTTATGTATTGTTGTATTTTTATCTTTACTTAATACAAGTTCATACAATTCATCATTAGTATATTTTTCATTATTATCAAATTTTTCTATTTT
>CALVSV010000056.1 GCA_944359595.1 uncultured Bacilli bacterium | reverse complement strand
TAAATGTTACAACTTGATCATTTAAGATATAACCAGCTGGAGCTTTTGTTTCTTGTAATGTATAAGTACCGTTTGGTAAGTTTTTAATTACGTGTGATGATGTTGTTGAAGTCCAAGTTGCAACTGTTTTACCAGCACTATCTTTTAATACGAAGGTTGCTCCTGCTAATGGTTTGTTTGTATCATCATCAATTTTAGTAATTGTAACTTTACTTGTTGAAAGTGTTAATGTTGTTTCATCTGTTATGGTTGAAGTTTCTGGATATAAAACTGAACCAAATACACTTTGTTTTGTTGGATCACTAGATTTATACATGTATGCTTTATTTACAGAACCTGTTGCAGTTGCTTTAACTGTAATATTTAGATTACCAACATCAACAGAATCAACTGGTATTCTAACTTTAAAGCTTTCATTTGTTGCAAATGTTGTTTGGGCTGCTCCACTGTTTGCATTTACTACTGTTGTACCAGAAGGTGCTCCCGTTAAAGATATAGTATAGTTTCCAGTTGTATAAAGTGCCTTAACACTAATAGCATTTGATTCATAATATTTTTTATCACTTGATAAACTTAGTGAAGGATTATTGTTTACTAAACTAATTGCTGGAGTAGCATAAGAAGTTACTCCTTCAGCTCCCTCTACTAACTTTTTAATGTGTGGTCTTAGATTATATGGGTCTGATCCAGTTGTTTTAAAGGCATCTGGTAAATTATGAGTTCCCATATGTAAATCCATATACCACCATAAAGCTGCTTGAGTAATATAATAGTCCATATCATCATTACCTGTTATACTAGTTCTAGGAAAACCATTTGATAAGATATAGGCAATTGGTGCAGGTGCTTCACCTTCTAAAGTCATAGTAACACCATATGGAATACCAAGATTAAAATCACGACAGTAAACATAACCACCTAAACTACTAGTTAGTTTACCATAATGCCAGTTATCAATATATCCTTCTAATAATTTTTCACTATTTGCGGTAAAAGATGTTGGTGCAGAAGATGCAGCATTACCAGTAACAGTGAATATACCAAGCATCGCAATTAAAACTGCTAGTATCATCAATTTAAATTTATGCATTTTTAACTTTTTCATTTTTATCCCCCCAATTTGTTTTTGTGCCTATATTATAACACTTTTTTGATAAATATGCAAGATATTTCTAAAGTGTGCAAAAAGTAGAACTGTTTAATAAGTAAATCAGTTCTACTTTATTATATTAATTAATTTGTTTATTTTTCCTTAACTTCTTTAGATTCTAGCTTTTCTAGAACATCACTAACTACATCTATTGCTTTTAATCTTAACTCTTCTGCTGCTTTTTCTAAAACTGGTGTTCCTTTAGCAACGGCAAGATTAACTAAGTCTTGGCATTTTTTCTTTATTTCTTCACCTTTTTTCTTAGCAATCTTTAATGCTTTTTCTTTATCTAAATCTTCTAATTCAGCTTTAATTTCCTCTACTTTTTCTTCAAACATCTCTTTAACATCTTCTGCGTCTACAGATTTAATTTTAGCGACTACATTATCTAGTTTTTCTTTTAAATCCTTTCTTGTCTCACTACCTTTTTTAGGTGCAAATAAAATACCTAATCCTGCTCCAATAGCAGCTCCTGCAACAAATTTTCCAATTCCACTTTTTTTACTCATCAATATCTCCCTTTCCTTTCTTATTAAATATGCTTGTTATAAAACTAACAATACTACCAATAACAGTATCGGTAACTAAAGTTAATTTATCACTAACAGTATCAACTAAATTAAAGACACCATCTAAACTCTCTAATTTTTTCTTAGTATTATCTAAAATGGCATCAACTTTATTAAGAGTGTCTAGTGCTTTTAGTGATAGAACTATTAAAATAATCACCAATACTATTAATAGGCTATCCAAAATAACCCCTAAAAATTCCACTTTTTATTCTCCTTTCTTTTCATCATACATTGAGTCTATTAAATCAAATAAATTATCTTCAATGCTAGTATCATCATTTTTAGGTTCTTCTTCATCAAAATTCTTTAAATCTGTTCTTCTACCTGTCGCTTTCTCATGAGATACATCTTTATAATCAATATTATATTCAAGTCCTAAATCGCTATAATATTCTTCTGCATCTCCCATAGTGACTTTAGCAACTGATGGTGTATTATCATCATTAATATCTAAAAGACTATCTTCTTCTTTTATAACGAAATCTTCTGTTTCTTCTTTTGCTGGTTCTTTTTGTTTATTAGAAGTAAGCTCCTCTTCAAAGATATCATCACTATTACCATAAGCTTTTTCTCTGACACTATCAACATCTATATTTTTTGATTTATAACTACTAGTTATTCTAACCTCTTTTTTTGTCACAATATCGTCCTTTTTGTAGTTTTGATCTAAAACTCCATAAATTGGCGAAATAATTGGTGAAGGATGAAATGCTTTCTTATCTTTTTGTCTAGAGGCACTACCATATTCGTGTATTTTTATTTCTTTATCCTTGTTAGCTCCATATAAATTTTTTTCTTCATATTTTTTTTCTCCACCTTGATATAAAGGTCTTACTTCTTTAACTTCTTTCTTTACCTGTTTAGGTGGTTCTTCCTTTTTAGGTTCTATTTTAGGAAGAGTTTTCTGTTTTTTCTCTTCTTCTAAATCTATAAAATCATCATCAAGAATAGCTTTAAATTTAAAATCTTTGTTAGGAGTTTCAACCTTAGTATCTTTTTTTTCTTCTTCCACAATCAACTCTTCTTTTGGAGCTTGTTTTTTAGGTTTATCCTCAACAATTATTTTCTTTGCAATTGGTTTTTCTTTCTTTTTCACTGGTTTTGGTTCTTCAACTTCCACGTATTCTTCTTCAAAAAGAGCATTTTTTAGTTTATCTAATAGTTTCATAGCTAAGACTCCACCTTTCCATTTCTTAGTTCTCTTCTATTTCTATTCTGTCTTCACTAGTGTTATTATCACCATAG
>CALVSV010000055.1 GCA_944359595.1 uncultured Bacilli bacterium | reverse complement strand
AAACAATTTGTTTATGTTCTATTATAAATTTTTTTTGATTATAAAAATTAAATTGTTTCGAGTTAATCATTTCTATATTATAAAGGTTTGATATTTTTTCCATATATTTATCTTGTAAAAATTTTATAATTATTTTTATTTTTTTATAATCATTTTTACTAATATTAATAATATATTTGCAATATTGATTAATATTACAAAAATCAAAATTACTAGTCATATAAATATAGCCCTTCTATTATATTTAAACATTTAGATAATAGCTATCAAGTGCACATCAACATATATATAATATCATATATTTAATATTTCAACAATACTAAAAAATATATATTATTTTATAGTTTTAATAATACCATTAATCCAAAAATAGTCATTAGAATTAAAATCACATACAAAGAAATTATTCTTGTATTTAGATAATATAAATAAAAATTTAGGTAACTCCATATTAGATTTTAAATATATATGTGAATTATGTATATCTAAAGTAGTATTTTCTTTACTTAGTTTATCATTTATAAAATGTTTATCTAATGTTTTCATATATGTCATATTATTTTTAAGATTATTGTATAAAAACATATTTAATTCATTCTTATTTATTCTACTTACAAATTGTTTAAAAAATTTAAATCCTAAAACCACATCTTTTTTATCCATCTTATATATTTCATATAATATATCATACAATACGAATTCATTATTCAAATATAATTTAGCAACAACTGGATTAATATTAAAAATATAAAAAGTTCTCATAGTATCACCATGAGAATTATATTATATTTATTATGTTTTTATTGTCGTTTTTTATCCTGCTTTTTCTTGAAAATTATTAGGTACTACTGTATAAACAGAAACATTATTAAAATCAATATTTTTTATTACTGTATTAAATTCACTTATATTTAATTTTTTTATTATATCTACAGTATTATTTATATATTTACCATAATTAATTACATCACTTACTATAATATCATTAATATCTATTATATTATCAAAACTTCTAATGCAATCACTTATCATACATTTTTTATATATATTTAATTCTTCTTCATCTATCTTTATATTATCTAATTCGCATTTTATTTCATTAACTAACTTATTAGGATAATTAGTTTCACAAACTAAAGTAACCAATAAGTGATTAGTTGCTACAACTTTATCAATACCAAGAGGCATAGCCAAATATTTTCTATTATTCATTTTTTCAAAAAATTTAGAACTAACCCCAAACAATATATTAAATAGTAAAGATATATACATATGTAATTTATATTCATTATCTATAGGTATTTTCTTAATATTTATTTTTATACCAAAAGATAATTTAGGCATATCAACATTTCTTATTACAATTTCATCTTTTTTTACAACCTCATCTTTTTCTTTATATTCTCTCACTTTTAAATCACGCATTTTCCCATATTGTTTTTTTTGTTGATTAACTTCAATAATAGTTATAGCTTCTTCTGGATCAAAATTACCAGTTATTACTAAAAACATATTCGCTGGATGATAAAAAGTATTATAACATTTTTCTAAAACGCCTTTATTTATTTTATATATAGATTCAACAGTTCCCCCTATTGGATATTTAGTAGGATTTATTTCAAAAGAATTATTTCTTATTCCATCATACATAGTCCAATATGGAGAATCCATATACATTTTAATTTCTTGTTCGATAATTCCTTTTTCTTTTTCAACGTTCTCATCTGTTAGATAAGGATCTTGAACAAAATCAAGCAAATATTCTAAATTTTCTTGAAAATTATTCGGTCCAATAAATTCATATGTAGTATTTTTTAAAGATGTATGTGCATTACAATTAGTACCACTTTTAGAATAAAATTCAAATGGTGGTATGCGCTTTTCTTGTTCAAACACCTTATGTTCTAGAAAATGGGCAACTCCACTAGGTACTTTTATCATTTTATTTTCACCAATAGGTACAAACTCATCAATTGCGCTACCATATTTAGTAGTAAAAGTTGCATAAACATTAGAAACATTACTATTTGGTAACATAAATATTTCCATTCCATTATTTAATTTTTTATAATACAATACATCATGAATACAATCGATATTTACCTTTATTAACTTACTATTCATTTAAATCATCTCCATACATTAAATATACTGTATCAATTTTTATTTTATTTGCAACATTAACTACATCATCAAAAGTAACATTTTTAACTTTTTTTAACTTCTCTTCTATAGTATCACTATTAGCAAGTTCGTTTGCATAATACATATTGATAATTCTTACTGGTGAATCATATATAGTATTAATAGATGTTTCCATGGCCTTTTTAGCAATCAGAACATCTTCTTCACTAAATTTACCACTCTTCATTTTATTCATTTCATTCTTTATTAATTTTAATGTTTTATCAAAATCATTTTTATTTATACCAGCATATATAAACATCAAGTTATCATACGTATTAACACAACTATTAATATAATAACAAAGTGAATTTTTTTCTCTTACATTCATAAATAGTTTTGATTCAGTACCTCCACCCAAAATCTCATTATATATTTTAAGTGTATAGTTTAATTCATCTTCACTTAGATCTTTAATCAAGCATCCAATATTTAATTTACTTTGTGTAATACGTTCTTTTTCAGTAACTTTTTTAAGTCTAGAACGTATTTTTTTATGTTCTATTCTAACACTATCAATTTTCTTTTTAATAGTTTTAATATGTACTTTACTCATTATATCTTCTATTGTTTTATCTATATCAACATTACCAACAACAAATATATCAACTTTATCACTTTTAATTACATCTTCATAATATTCGTATAAGTTTTTAGAAGTAATTTTTTCTAAATCTTCGCTATATCCATATCCATTAAAAGAAAAAGGTTTAGTACTATCTAAAATCTCTAACATTCTAATAAGTGAATATTTTGTTAAATTATCTTTTATACTTTTTATTTCTGTTGCGATAACATCTTTAGCCACATCAAAAGAATGTTTATCAAACTTCCCATCTTCTACATTAGGATTAAAGATCGTATCAAAAAAGAAATCAATAGTTTTATCTTGCATATCATCCTCTGTATATTCTTGTTGTAAAAAATTAATAGCAAAGCTCATATTAGTATATGCACCTATTCTTGTACAAGACGATGTAATATTAGCATCGTACAATTCTTTACTTTTTAAAGATAATAATCTTTTAGTATTATACTTTTTAGATGACTGCAATATTATTTCTGATAAAAAATTTCTAATTGTTGTTTCTTCTTTTCTTATTTTTCTTAAAAAATCTATTTCTAATGTTACAGTTTTAAACTTATCAGTTTTAATAATATGTATATTATATGCATTCATCTCTTTTTTTACATATTCCATCTATCTCACCTTACCTTCACATTTATTATGTACCTCAAATTAAATTTTATAAGTTTATACTAGTTTCAAGTGCAAGTTTTATCATATTATCCATGCTATTTTGTCTTTCAATCGCACTCATATTATTATCTGAATAATTTTCATCGGCTATAGTTAACAAACACGCGCATTTTTTATTCATTAACTTACTAAGTAAAAATATTATATATGCTTCCATTTCAGTAACTTCTAAACCTTCTTTATCTATATTATTAATAAAATATGGTTCAAACACATCCATTGTAGTAACTTTTGAAGTTTTAATATCAACATTTATATTTTTAGCAACATCAATAATACTTTTATTAATATCACTAAAAGCATCAATAATATCATAATTATCATTAGTTATATTACTAGCAATATTAGATCTAGTATTTATTTGTGATGCAAGTATAATATCACCTAACTTATAATTATCGTTATAACTTCCCGCACTACCTATTCTAATAATAATATCAACATTATAAAATTTAAATAATTCATATACATATATACTAGCAGAAGGCATTCCCATTCCATGTGCCATAACAGTTACTCTTTTATTATTATAATAACCAGTGTATGCTTTCATACCTCTAACATCATTTACAAGTTTATAATCTTTAAGATAATTTTCGGCAATAAATGTTGCTCTTTTAGGATCTCCTGGCATGATAACTATGTTCGCAATTTCATCGTATTTTGCTTCGTTATGTTCAGTCATATAAACACCACTTTCTCTTCAATATATATCTTAACATAAGACAAATTTAATATCAACATTAATTGTCCCAATAAACACGAAAAATCGGTTATATAACCGATTAATCTATATTTTTTGTATATAAGTTTTCTTTCTAAATTTCATATATGCTAATCCACCAGCAATACCTAAACCTATTACTGATAATGGAATAATTATGCTAGTGTCTGGATTAGGCATTTCTCTTGTAACATTTAATATATACGTTTCAGTTTCGCTTCCATCTTTTGAAGTAACTATTATTTTAAATACATTTACTTCACCCTCAGCTAAATTAGGATCACCTTGCACCTCAACACTCGCACCACTTGCAGTAGTTGTAGTACCAATGTCTATTTTTTCAACAGAATTTTTAACAGTATAACTATATTCTTTTATACCATTTCTAATATTTATTTTCTTTCCATTAATAGTTATACTAGATAATGTAGCTATACTTTCTTCGCCAGTTGATGTACCAGGATCTGACGTTGACGCTTCTTTTTTAATAATAAGTGTATACTCATCTTCCGTTCCGTTTTCAGCTATTCCCCAAAAATTAATTGTTGTAGTATCATTGGTTAAAGGGACAGTAACATTTATATTTGCACTTTCTGTGCTTCCATATCGCACCTTACCTCCACTACTAGCACTAATTTCTAAACTAACTTCAGTAGTGTCTGATGAAACAGTTTTGCTATATGTCTTATTACCATCAAAATCTACATTTCCATCATTTATAGTTACACTGCTAGGTTTTGTATCACCACTTAATGGTGCGGATACATTAAGTGTTAATTTAGCAGTTATTGAAGCATTCATTCCGCCCTCTTCTTTATAATCAATTGGGATTTCAATATTGGCTGTAGGAGTACCAGTGATTTTAACATCAAAATTCGCGATTTCCTTATCATTTGCTGGTGCATTAACTACGATTTCATTATATTTTACGCCAGTGCCCACGTCATCCCAATCTATATATGTAGAACTAGCACCTACATTTGTTATGTTAATAATTTCTACATTTTCTAATGTCAGTGTATCTGAAGGATCTATAAATGTTGTTTTATTATCAACTGTAACCTTCAAACTACAATTTAATTCATCATTAACATTAACTGTGTCATTATTATTTAATTTGGTACCGTCTTTTGTACATTCAAATTTAGGTTCAGTTAATGCATTCCCCTTATCGGGCATAATAATAAATACAAATAAAACAATAAATAAAAACTTTAATAAAATATTCTTTTTCATAAACATACTCCTTTTTAGTATTCTCTACAATTATAAGTAAATTATACTATAAAAATAGTAATATTTCAATTGTTATGAATAATATTTATTAATGTTTTACGTCAATTGGTTATTAAATTTGATAAAGCACCAAATATAGCTTCTATAGTTTTTTTAGAATATTTTTCAATGTTTTTAGATACTGACAAGCCAACATCACTAACATTATTACCATAATCTTTAATAGTATCAGATAAATAGTCTTTAACACTTACATTTTTACCATTTTTAACATCTTCTTCAAATTTTTTTATCTGTTCCTTAGTTAGTGCAGTTTTTTTGTATGCTTCATAATCATAATAACCTGTACTTTGTGATATAAAAAGTGCGAAAAAAAGTATAAATAATATTATTATTGTAGTTCCAGCAATTTTGTTTGCTTTCATTGAATTAACCTCCTATATAATTATTTAATACTTTTGCTAAAACATCTATAGTATTATATACTTCGTCTATAGTATTATCTACGCCACCAACTTCAATAAGTAATGTATTACCATTAATATCTTGATTATAAATACCATTTACATTTTTACCTTGTTTGGCTAGTATACCTTTTGATATACCATTTATTTCTTTGTTTAACATATTACTTAAGTTAGTCGCAAATTCTAAATTTTTTTCATAGTTTTCATGCTCTAATCCAATAACAAAATATAATTTCGCATACTTTTTATCGTCAGTTATTAAAGTTGTAGAATTATATCCTACACTATCTCTATGTAAATCAATAAAATATTTTAATGTATCATAATTTTCTATTGCATTATTAATAAGTATTCTGGATGCTTTATATGCACTACTTCCACTCCATGAATTTATTCTTAATATTTCTTGTATATCTTCTTCTTCAACTAATGAATTAATATTATATTCTTCTAATTTATCTTTTAATCTATATGAAGTTAACATTACATTAGGTGTATTTTCTTCATCATCTTTTTTTGTATAATTTTCTAATTGATGTGAATTATATAAATATATTATTGGATCTTTAATTTCTCTAGTATCATTATTTTCTACTCTATTTGATACTTTTTCTAATTCAGTATAATTATTATAATCATCTTCATTAGTAGTACTAATCTTTATAATATTATTTTTAATACCTCTATCTAAAATACTTATTGGATTTGTAAAACTTATATTAGTAGCGTCCTCTATAATATTAAACATACTTAATTTGTTTTCTTTTTTAAAATTACTTTCATTTAATAATAGATTTAAGAAATTTTTATTAGATGTATAACTTATTTTATTATTTAAATAGTTGAATGTAAAATATGAAAATAAGTATGTCATTAATATAAATATTATAAATTTTAATATTTTTCTTTTTTTACTTTTTTTTATCATTTTTTTACTTTTAAATTTTTTCATAATTATCACCAACACTATAATATATTATTTATTATGTTATTTTTGTCATATAAATGTATAAAACTTAATAATGTGTTCAATATAAAAGTGGAGGGAAATATATGGATAATATAGATGTTAGAGAATATATTAAAAATAATTTTAAAGATAGTAATATAGAAGATATTAATAAGTCTATAGAAGAAAGTATTAAAGATAATGATGAATTAACTTTAACTGGATTAGGTGTGTTTTTTGAACTTATTTGGAAGAATAGTAATGATGATGAAAAAAATAATATATTAAATATTATTAAAAATAATTTATAGGAGGATAATATGCGTCACACAGTTTTAATAAGTGGCGTGAATACATCAAATATCAAAGTTTTATCAAGTGAAGAAATGGATCAATTGTTTAAAAGATATAAGGATGGTGATTATAGTGCTAGAGATGACCTTATTAATGGTAATTTAAAATTAGTATTATCTATCGTACAAAGGTTTTCTAATAAAACTGATAATATGGATGATTTGTTTCAAATAGGCTGTATAGGTTTAATAAAAGCAATAGATAATTTTGATTTAAATTATGGTGTTAAATTCTCAACTTATTCTGTGCCTATGATTTTAGGTGAAGTAAAACGTTATTTAAGAGATAATAATCAGATAAGAGTTTCAAGAGGTATTAAAGATATTGCATATAAATCATTAAAAATTAAAGAAGAATATAATAAGAATGGGAAAGATATTTCTACTGAAGAGATAGCTAATATATTAAATGTAAGTAATTATGATGTTATAAATGCACTAGATTCATTAAAAGATCCCATAAGTATGTATGAACCAATATATAATGATAGAGGAGATACTATATATTTATTTGATCAATTAAAAAAAAATAAAAATAAAGAAGATTTAGATATTAAATTGGCATAAAAGAACGCATTTGAAACTTTAAAAGATAGAGAAAAATCTATCATTACTGATAGAT
>CALVSV010000054.1 GCA_944359595.1 uncultured Bacilli bacterium | reverse complement strand
TATATCAATTGATAGAGCACGAGTACAAGCTATAGAATATAATCATAGTTTGAAAAGGGAATTATGTTTTTTAGCGTTACATGGACTACTTCATTTATTAGGATATGATCACATGAAAAAAGAAGATGAAGATATTATGTTTTCACGTCAGGAGATGATTTTAAATGAACTTCAAATTACTAGATAAAAAATTAAAAAAGAAAAGAAAGAAAAATATTAGTTTTGAAAGACTTATTAAAAGTTTTAGATATGCTGTAGATGGATTTACATATTCATTTATTAATGAACAAAATTTAATAGTTCATACGATAATTGCACTAATAGCTATTATATTTGGTTTTATTTTTAAAATAAGTATTGTTGAATGGTTATTTGTACTTATTATGATAGGACTTGTAGTGTGTGCAGAACTTATTAATACATCTATTGAAGCAACAATAGATTTAGTTTGTCCAGAAAAGCATCCACTTGCTAAAATAGCTAAAGATACTGCAGCAGGAGCTGTTTTTGTATTAGCGTTAGTTGCAGTTATTGGTGGATTAATAATATTTGTACCAAAAATATTTTAATGAATTATCAATTAGAATTAGATAAAATATTAGAAAATATTGATGGACAAACACTTCTTTTACATAGTTGTTGTGCACCTTGTTCTAGTTATGTTATAACATATCTTGCCACATATTTTAATATAACAGTATTTTATTATAATCCAAATATAAGTGATAAAAGTGAATATGATAAGAGAATCAAAGAGCAAATTAGACTTATTAAAAGTTTACATACTAAATATCCTATAAAATTTATAGAAGGCGATTGGGACAATGATAAGTATGAGGAAGTAATAAATGGCTTACGTGATGAAAAAGAGGGCGGTGCTAGATGTAGTAAATGCTTTAATTTAAGGCTTGATAAAAGCGCTTTTATAGCGAAATCATTAAATATGGATTATTTTGGTACAACTCTTACTGTAAGTCCACATAAAAATAGTAAATTATTAAATGAGATAGGATTGAACCTAGAAGAAAAATATGGGATTAAATATTTAGTATCTGATTTTAAAAAAAGAGATGGCTATAAAAAATCCATTGAATTATCGAAAAAATATAATTTGTATAGACAAGATTATTGTGGATGTAAATATTCTAAATTATATAAATATAAGACATATAACGAAAGGGAAGTAAAATTATGAAACAAAAAAAAGATCCATTTAAAACTGATCACCCACTTTATGATTATAACATTAAATATGATTATTCACATTTACCAAATTCTTTAAAAGAAATAATTAAAGAGCTTGAAAGTTTTGATAAAATAGGAGATTGGTTTAGTTATGATATGAAATTTCCTGAATTGTATATAGAAGCAAAATCATATTAGCGTAATGGCATAATTACTGAATATGATTATAAAACAATTTTAAAAAAATATGGAAGTATATATGATTAAAATAGAAAATTTTGACTTACTTAAACCTAGCGGAATTAGTTATGGTGGACATGGAGGAAGTAAAAAAGGGGTTATTATAGACAATGAAAGATGGTTTTTAAAATATCCAAAATCAACTAAAAGTATGGATGTTCAAAATTTATCCTATTCAACAACACCATTATCAGAATATCTTGGTTAGCATATATATGAATCTGTTGGTTTAGAAACACATAAAACAAAATTAGGATTAGCTAACGGTAAAATAGTAATTGCTTGCAAGGATTTTTTAAATAACAATGAAACAATAATAGATTATAATATGATTAAAAATGAATATGATGAAAAAATAGAAAAAACTATAGAACATTTATTATCAAGTTCAAGTATTAATTCAACCAATGGTCTTGAAAAAACATTACTCATTATGAAAGAAAATACTTATTTCAAAACTATTCCTGAATTAAAAGAAAGATTCTGAGATATGTTTGTTATAGATGCATTTATTAATAATAATTATAGAAACGAAGGTAATTGGGGATTGATTTTAAACAAAGAAACGAATAAATTAAGATTAGCTCCTATATTTGATAATGGTGCATCATTTTATAATAAATCAAATGATGATAAGCTTTCTTCTATATTTAAAGATGATTTTAAATTTAAACAATCAGTTTATGATAGTTCAATCTCAATTTATACACTTGATGAGAAGAAAATAAATCCGTTGAAATTTATCGAAAGTATGGATAATATAGAGTGTAATAAAGCTATACTTAGAATAGTACCAAAAATTAACCTAAATAAAATTTCAAATATATTTAATGAGTTGCCAGAAGAGTATAATGGATTACCAATATTAAGTAAGATTCAAAAAAAGTATTATTTAAAGTCACTAGAATATAAATATAACAATGTATTAATTCCTATTTATAATAAATTATTAAAAATAATATAAATCAATCTAAGGTACACAAAAAACAAAACCAAGTAAAAATAGATAATAATCTACTTTTTTTTTATATTAAAATAGTATATAATTAAAGAGGTGATGAGTATGATATATAAAACTATAGATGGTAACGAAGCTTGTGCAATATCTTCTTATTTATTTACTGAAACTGCAGCTATTTATCCTATTACTCCATCTTCTCCGATGGCTGAACATATAGATGATTGGAGCAAAAGAAGTAAATTAAATTTATTTAATGATACTGTTAAAGTAATTGAGATGAATAGTGAAGCTGGAGCGGCAGGAGCTATGCATGGTGCTCTTAGAGGTGGGTGTCTTGCTTCTACTTATACAGCTAGTCAAGGATTACTTTTGATGATTCCAAATATGTATAAGATAGCAGGAGAGATGCTTCCTGGAGTAATTCATGTTGCATCTAGATCTATTGCAACACATGCATTATCTATCTTAGGTGATCATCAAGATATATATGCAACAAGACAAACAGGTTTTGCACATTTATCATCGTCTAACGTGCAAGAGGTGCATGATTTAACTATTATAGCGCATTTAGCTGCACTAAAATCAAGTATTCCTTTTCTACATTTTTTCGATGGTTTTAGAACTAGTCATGAACTTAGTAAAATTGAAGTGGCTGACGTATCTGAAGTTATGGATCTACTCGACTATGAAGATGTAACTAGATTTAGAAATAAAGCACTTAATATAATTAAACCTAGAGTTTATGGTACTGCACAAAATGATGATATATATTTTCAAGCAACGGAAGTAAGAAATAAATTTTATGATAATACACCTGATATAGTAAATTCTATAATGAAAAAATTTAATGAAAAATTTAATAGAAATTATAAACCATTTGAATATTATGGTGATAGTAATGCAAAAAGAATAATAATAGCTATGGGTAGTGTATGTGATACTATAAAACTTACAGTTGATGATTTAAACAAGAAAAGATATAAAGTAGGACTTGTAATAGTTCATTTATATAGACCATTTTCTAAAAAATACTTAATAGATGTATTACCTAAAAGTGTTGCGCATATTGCAGTACTTGATAGAACTAAAGAGCCTGGTAGTGTAGGTGAACCACTTTATTTAGATGTTTTAGAAGCGTTAAAGGGGAAGAATATCGATATTATAGGTGGAAGATATGGTTTATCTAGTAAAAATACTACACCTAAAGAAATTAAATCAGTATTTGACTTTTTAGACAAAAAAGATCATTTTACATCTTTTACTGTAGGTATTGATGATGATGTTACTAATAAAAGTATTAAAATAGATAATAATTATAAAATATATGATGAAAATGTTAATATGCTTATATATGGCTATGGCTCAGATGGTATGATAAGTGCATCAAAAACATTAATAAAAATAATTGGCGATAATACATCTGATTATGTTCAAGGATATTTTCAATATGATTCAAGAAAAAGTGGTGGAATGACTAAATCCCATTTAAGATTTTCTAAAGAACGCATTAGAAATACTTATTATGTCGATAATCCTGATATAGTAGTTGTGTCAAAAGAGACATATTTAAAAAAATATGATGTATTAGAAAATATAAAAATTAATGGTATATTTATACTTAATACTTCTTGTTGTGAAGAAGATTTAGACTCTTTCTTACCAGATGATATTAAAAGAATTATAAAACAAAGAAATATTAGATTTTATATTATAGATGCACATAAATTATCTAAAAAATATAATTTAAATAATAAAATTAATACAGCTATGACTAGCGCAATATTTAAAATTACTGATATGTTAGATTATGAATTTGTAAAAGATGAGATGAAAAAAGAAATATATAAATCTTTTGCTAAAAAAAGTATGGATATAGTAGACAATAATTATAATATTATTGATAAAGCTAGTGATGAAATAAAATTAATAGATAATAATACTTTAAAATATAAATATAAGGAAAACGAAGTTATTACAGAAAAAATAGAACTTATTAAACGTGATAAAGGTGATATGATACCTGTAAGTGCATTTTTAGATAGTATAGATGGTGGACATGATGTGGCAACAACTAAAAATGAAAAAAGATGTGCATCACTTGTTGTACCACATTGGATTAAAGAAAATTGTATACAATGTAATCAATGTAGTTTAGTGTGTCCACATGGTGTAATTAGACCATATTTAGTAAACGAAGAAGAAGTATTGGAATTGCCAGAATATATTGATGATGATCTAATAAAAGCAATTGGCAATATGGATGGATATAAATTTACTATGGGTATATCAATTAAAGATTGTACTGGTTGTATGCTATGTGTTAATACTTGTCCTGGTAAAAATGGGGAAAGTGCATTAATTAAATCTACATTAGAACGTGAATTAAGAAAGAAAGAAGACAAAAAGTTTGATTATTTAGATAAAAATATTACCGAAAAAAGAATAGGAAATAAATTTAGTATTAAAGGTAGCCAATTTATAAAACCAAAATTTGAATTTTCTGGCGCTTGTAGTGGATGTGGCGAAACACCATATATAAAGTTATTAACACAATTATTTGGTGATAAATTAATAATCGCAAACGCTACTGGTTGTTCATCTATATATGGAGCATCAACTCCATCTATACCATATTCTATTCCTTGGGCAAATTCATTATTTGAAGATAATGCAGAGTTTGGTTATGGAATACTTATAGGAAATAATATTATTAGAAATCGTATAAAAACGATTATGAAATGTAATTTAAATGTAATAGATGATTTTACTAACTCATTATTTACTAAATGGTTAGATAATCCTAATGATTATGATACTACTAAACTTGTATATGATAAATTAAATGATGAACTCATTCCAGATGCATTAAAACCTCTTAAAGATTTTATACCAGCAAGAAGTGTTTGGACTATAGGTGGAGATGGATGGGCATATGATATAGGTTATAATGGTATTGATCATGTTCTATCTACAAATGATAATGTAAGAATATTAGTTCTTGATACAGAAGTATATTCTAATACAGGAGGACAAGCTTCTAAATCTACAAATAGGGGCGCTGTTGCGAAATTTGCATCTTCTGGTAAAATAACAAGTAAAAAAGATTTAGTTAGAGCATGTCTTGCTTATAAAAATGTATATGTCGCAACAATTTCACTTGGAGCAAATATGGCACAGGCAATTAAAGCTATGAAAGAAGCAGAAGAACATAATGGTCCATCTATAATAATAGCGTATTCTCCATGTATATCTCATGGTATAAAGTGTGGAATGAACAACTCTATCGACGAAGAAAAATTAGCAGTTCAATGTGGATATTTTCCACTTTTAAGATATGATCCTATAAACGAAAAACTGCACCTAGATTATAAAAATCCAAATTTTGATAAATTTTATGATTTTTTAAATAACGAAACTAGATTTAGGATGTTAAAGTCTGTAAATAAAAAAAATGCAGAAATATTACTTGAGGAATGTAAGATGGACGCAATTGATAGATTTAGTTATTATGAGCATTTAGCGCAAAAAGAATAAGGGATTAATTCCCTTTTATTTGTATAATAGAAAGTAGGTAATTTATGAATTATGATGATGAAAAAATAGTTTCTAATATTAAAGCTTTAGCGCTTGATATGATAGATAACGCAAAATCAGGGCATCCTGGTATAGTATTATCAGCAGCTAAAATATTATATACATTATTCTCTAAACATATAATTATAAATCCTTGTGATTCTAATTGGATAGGAAGAGATAGATTTGTTTTAAGTGCAGGACATGCTTCAGCACTATTATACTCGACTTTATTTATGGCAGGTTATAATATTTCTTTGGATGATTTAAAAAACTTTAGAAAAATTAACTCTATAACTCCAGGACATCCAGAACTTGGTATTACACCAGGTGTTGATATTTCTACTGGACCGTTAGGTGAGGGAGTAGCAAATGCAGTTGGTATGGCTATTGCTAGTAAGTATTTGAATACAATTTATGATGGATTACTAAATAATACTATATATTGTTTAGTAGGTGATGGAGATCTTATGGAAGGAGTTTCTTTGGAAGCTTTATCTATTGCCGGAAATTATTCGTTAGATAATCTTATTATATTATATGATTCTAATAATATGAGTTTGGATAGTGATACTTCTAATACTTTATGTGAAGATACTTTATTAAAATTTAAAGCTATGAATTTTGATGTTATTAAAGTTTGTGATGGAAACAATTTAAAAGATATTGATAAAGCAATACGTAAAGCAAAAAACAATAAGAAACCAACTTTAATAGAATTTAAAACAATATTAGGTAAAGATTCATTTTTAGAAAACACTAATAAAGTTCATGGAGGAGTACTTTCTAATGACGATCTAATAAATATTAAACATAAACTTAATATATGTACAGATAGTTTCTATATATCTAATAATAATATTAATAATTTTAGAAATATGATTAAAAATAGATGTACTAAAATATATAATAATTGGATAAATAAATATAATAAATTAGCTATAGAAGATAAAAACAATATTAATATATTACAATCTCTTAATAAAATAAATTATAAATTTAATTTTAGTGATGTTGATATAAATATACCATTTAGAGATATAAATAATAAAGTATTAAATAGTATAAATTCTAAATTTATAATGAATAGTAGTGCAGATTTATTTAGTGCTTGTAAAACTAAAATAGATAAATTTAGCGACTTTGATAAAAATAATTATAATGGCCAAAATATTTATATGGGCGTTAGAGAACATGGGATGTCTGCAATTATGAATGGTATATCTAGTTATGGTTTGATGTCAATTTGTTCTACATTTTTATCGTTTTCTGATTATTTAAAAGCAGGCATTAGAATGAGTGCATTAATGAATTTAAATGTATTATATATTTTTACACATGATAGTATTTTGGTAGGTGAAGATGGACCAACACATCAACCAGTAGAACAATTAACTATGTTAAGAGCAATTCCTAATTTATATGTATATAGACCTAGTTCTACGGAAGAACTATATTCTTGTTATGAAATGATTTTTGATAAACAATCACCGTCTGCTTTAATAATAACTAAAAATAAAATAAATATTCAAATAAATGGTGATAAAAACAAAGCTAAGTACGGAGCATATATAATAAAAGATGAGGAATATGAACATAATTTAACTATAATGTCTAGTGGTGAAGAACTTCAATCTATAATTTTAGTAGCTAAAAATATAGAAGAAGAACTTAAAATAGGTATTAGAGTAGTAAGTGTACCATGTCTAGAAATATTTGAAGAACAAAATTATATATATAAAGAAAAAATACTAGGAAATAAAAAAATTATAACATTTGAATATAGTAATGATTATAAATTAGCTAGATATGCAACAGATGATAATCATATCTTAAATATAAATGAATTTGGTATAAGCGCAAATAAAAATGATATATTATTAAATTTCGGTTATGATAATAATAATTTAAAATCATTAATTACTAATATCATATCTAACTATTAAATCAAATTAATATTTATAATAAGCGCTAAATCGTTATAGAATAAGTAATTGACTATTAAATACACACGTGCTATAATTAATCTATAATTTTTATAGATTAATTTTTGTTTTGGAGGCGATAAAAATGATAACTAAACCTAAGGGATGTTACGATATTTATGGTGTTGAGGCTAAAAAATGGCAATACATTAATTCAGTTATAGATGAACTTATGAGTAAATATAATTATGATTTTATTAGAACGCCAGTTTTTGAAGATACTAATTTATTTCATAGAAGTGTAGGAAATGATAGTGATATCGTTACGAAAGAGACATATGATTTTAAAGATAGAGCTGGAAGAGATCTAACACTTAGACCTGAAGGAACTGCTGGAGTTGTTAGAAGTTATATAGAAAATAAAATGTATGGTGATAATTTACCTGTTAAACTATATTATAATGAAACAATGTATAGATATGAAAGACCTCAAGCTGGTAGAGAGAGGGAACTTACTCAATTTGGTTGTGAAGTAATTGGTAGTGATGATGTTATGGTTGATGCTGAAATTATTTCTATACCAGTTAATTTGTTTAAGATTTTAGGACTTAAAGATGTTTTAGTTAAAATAAATTCTATTGGAGATCAAGAATCTAGAACAAATTATAGAAATGCTTTAGTAGATTATTTTAAGCCTCATGAAGAAGAATTATGTGAAGATTGTAAGAGAAGATTAAAAACTAATCCATTAAGAATATTAGACTGTAAGGTTGATAAAGATTTATCAATTATGAAAAACGCACCAAAAATAAGTGAATATTTAAATGAATATTCTAAAAATAGATTTCTTCAAGTTCAAACATATTTGGAGGCTATGAATATAGATTATGAAATAGATGAAAAAATAGTTAGAGGGCTTGATTATTATAATCATACAGTATTCGAAATTGAAGCTAATGTAAAAGATTTTGGAAGCAACAATGTACTTGCTGCCGGAGGAAGATATAGTGGACTAGTTAAAAATTTAGGAGGTCCTGATGATAGTGGTGTAGGTTTTGGAATGGGTATGAGTAGACTTCTGTTGGCACTTCTAAAAGAAAATATAGAACTTCCTATAGATGATAGTATAGATATATTTATAATGTATGTTAACGAAGAAGAAAAACAAACTGCAATAGGGTTGGTTCAAGATTTAAGAATTAAAGGATATAGTGTAGAAACAGAATATAATAATAGAAGTTTAAAGTCACAATTTAAAAGAGCTGATAGACTTAAAGCTAAAATATTAATTATATTAAATAGTGATGAAATAAAAGAAGGTAATATAAAAATGAAAAATAATATTACTAAAAAAGAAGAGATGGTTAATATTAATTATTTAGAATATTATATAGAAGAAGTATTAACTATTGATTTAGATAGTGAAGATTATAAAATATAGAGTGGGGGATTATAAATGAATAAATTATCTTTTAGAGATTTAATTACTTTAAATTTAAAAAATATTACTAATTATAATATGTATATGACATATTTAGGGAGTTTGTTTTATAGGACTATAGGTAAAGTTGATAAAGTTAATATATTAAAATCTAATACTGGTATTGTTGTTGAAATTGAATATAATGAAAATAAAGAAAGAAAGTATTTAGATGTTCTTATATCTTCAAAAGGGAATAAAGCAATACTAAATGGCGAATATAATAAAGAATTATCAGATAAAATATGTTTGGAAAATAAAAGTATATTTGATGATATAGTAAGATATTGTAGTGACAATGATTTTATGAATATAAATAAAATAATATTAAATAAGAATAATAAGGAATATGTTATTAATATATATCCTAATAGTATGATGTTAACTTATAAAGATAAATTTTCAACATTTACTTTATCACATGATAGTTATTTAAATAATTTGCCAGATAGTGCGACTAAGATAAAGCTTGATTCTGTTGAATTATATATACATGAATTAGAAAATACTAGTATTAAATATATTAGTGATGTTATTAACGAAAGAGTAATAGATTACGATAATATGCCTAGTTGTTTAAAAGATAATAGTAAAATGTTTATAAAAAAATAAGGAGTAAGTTATGAAAAGTATTAGAAATATTGAAGTTAATAATAGTTATGTTAATTCTTGTGTAGAATTATATGGTTGGGTTTTAAAAAAACGTGACTTGGGTGGACTTATTTTTATAGATTTAAAAGATATTTCTGGAATTATTCAACTTGTTATATCACCAGATAATAAAAATTATAAAGATGCATGTGATATAAAAACTGATTATGTTTTAAAGGTTAATGGTAAAGTTGTAAAAAGAAGTAATCCAAATAATAATATTATAAATGGTGATATAGAAGTAGAAGTAGAAGATTTAAAAATATTAAATACTGCACAAAATCCAATATTAGATGAAAATAGTTTGGAAGAAACTAGATTAAAATATAGATATGTTGATTTGAGAAATTTACAACAAAACTTTGTAGTTAGACACAATATAACAAAGGCTGCAAGAAAATATTTGGATGATTTAGGTTTTATTGATATTGAAACACCTGTTTTAACAAAAGCTACTCCTGAGGGAGCAAGAGATTATCTTGTGCCATCTCGTGTAAATAAATTTAAGTTTTATGCATTACCACAATCGCCACAAATATTTAAACAATTACTTATGGTTGCTGGATTTGAAAAATATTATCAAATAACAAAGTGCTTTAGAGATGAAGATTTAAGAGCTGATAGGCAACCAGAATTTACTCAAATAGATATGGAAATGAGTTTTGTTGATGAAGAAGATATAATGAATATAACAGAAGGACTTATTAAAAAGATATTTAAAGATGTTAAGAACATAGATTTAAATACACCTTTTATGAGAATGAAATATGATGATGCATATAATTTATATGGTTCTGATAAACCTGATTTAAGATTCGATATGAAAATAAACGATATAACTAATATTTTAATTAATAATGAGTCGCAATTATTTAGAAGCATTTTAGATGATAATGGAATTATTAATTGTTTAGTTGTTAAAGATGGCGCTGATAAATTTTCAAGAAAAGATATTGATAAACTTACTGAATATGTTAAAAACTATAAAGCTAAGGGATTAGCATGGTTAAAATATAACGAATCATTTCCTGGTAGTATATTAAAATTATTAGATGATAAAGAATTAGATTCATTAAAAAAACACTTAAATATAAATAATAATGATTTAATATTAATTATTAGTGGTGATACAAATATAGTAAAACAAAGTTTAGGTGCATTAAGAGTATATTTAGGTAAGAAATTAAATTTAATTGATGAAAATGATTATAAAATATTGTGGGTTACTGATTTTCCATCATTTGAATGGAGCGAAGAAGAACAAAGATATCAAGCATGTCATCACCCATTTACTGCACCAAAAGAAGAATCTATTCCATACCTTTTAACAGATAAAAAGTCTTGTTATTCTAAAGCGTTTGATATAGTTATAAATGGTTATGAAGCTGGTGGTGGATCAATTAGAATTCACGATATGGATTTACAACAATTAATGTTTGAAGCATTAGGTTTCACTGAGGAAGAAGCAGAAGAAAAATTCGGATTTTTAATGGAAGCTTTTAAACATGGTGCGCCACCTCATGGAGGTTTAGCAATAGGTCTTGATAGACTTACAATGCTTCTTCTTAAAACAGAAAATATACGTGATGTAATAGCTTTTCCAAAAACAACTTCTGCATCATGTCTTATGACAGATGCACCCAGTAATGTATCAGAAAAAGCTTTAGAAGAGCTACATATAAAAATTAGTGAATAATTTAGTTCGCTAATTTTTATTATGATTATTTTAATTATAAATTTATTTACTTAAGATGATATTTTTGATATAATTAGTATGTAAAAATAGGGGTGGCATTATGAATAAGAAGGGACAAGCATTGATTGAATTTGTTATAGTAGTACCAATCATTTTACTTATGTTATTCGCAATAATAGATTTTGGATTGATACTATATAATAAATGTGGATTAGAATCGAAATTGAATGATGTTATAAACATGATTAACAATGGTGATAGCGAAGATAAAATTAATAAATTTTTAAACGATGATGCATCTACTAATGTAAAATATAGTGTAATATTAGATAACGATTATAAAACCGTTGAAGTATATACATCATTGCCTCTTATAACTCCAGGATTAAACAAGATTCTTGATAATCCATATAAAATAGAAGTTAAAAGAGTTATTTATGAACAATAAAGGTCAATCATTAGTATTGTTTGTTGTTATTATTCCCTTAATTATTATAATGTTTGTTGTGGTTATTGATATATCAAGATTATATTATGAAAAAATTAAATTGGATGATATAAATAGATTAGTAGTTAAAGAATACTTTAATAGAAATGATGATGAGATAGAAAAGATTATTAGAAAAAATGATAATAATATTAATGTTGAAATCGACAGAAATGATGATAGTATTACTTTAACTAAATATATTGATGTAATATTTATTGGTATATTAAATAAAAATCAGTATGAAATAGAGTCTATATATAAATTAGAAGATGGTAAAATCATAAAAGGTTAGGTGATATAATGGCTAAGTATAAAAAGGGTAAAAGCATTTGTGTAACTAGTATGAAAGGTGGAGTTGGTAAATCTACAATACTACTTAATTTAGCTGGTGCATACGCTCTTCTTGGAATGAAGTGTGTAATCTTAGATTTAGATTTAGATGGGGGCGCAATATCATTGTCACTTAATATAGAACCTAAAAAAAATGTATACAATATATGTTATGATATGATGAATAATAGCTTTAAAAATATAAGAGATTATATTACTAAGTATAACGATAATATAGATGTTGTTTCATCACCTAAAGATCCTAGAGCATCTCTTAAAATAGATGCAAAATACATAGATCTTATATTATATAATTTAGAATCTATTTATGACGTTGTATTAATCGATACATCCCATTCACTGGATGAAAAAAAACTTACAACAATGGATAGAGTATATAAAATATTATTTGTAATAAATAATGATCCAATAGATCTTAAGAATACAAAATCTATAATATCTATATTTAAAGACAATGAAATTAAAAATTATAATATACTTTTAAATAATTCTAATAGTTTACATAAAGATTATTTTAGTATGTATGATATTAAAGCAGTTATTGGTACAAATATAGATTATACTATTAGTAAAAATTTTTATTTTAAAAATATAGATAATTTTTTGATGGAAGGTAAGATACCTATACTTAATAAAAGAGTACAAAAACTTAAGAAAAATGATGTAGATAATATTAAAAAAATGGCTAAAAATCTAATAAAAGAATAAGAAGGTGGAATATATGAGTAAGAATACACTTACTGAAGCATTTGATATAAAAGTTAATAATAATAAGATTAGTACTTTAACAGATTATGAAATATTTCCTAATAAAGTATTATTAGATAATTTAAGAAATACAATAATACAAAATATAATAGATAATAAAATACCTAAAGATAAATTATTAAAAGAATATATAGATGAAGTTATTGATGATACTTTAGAAGGATATGATATATCAAATTTAGCTAGAACTCATATATATAATTTAATAGAAAATGAAATAAATGGTTATGGACCTATTACTGAATTATTAGAAGATGAAAATATTACTGAAATTATGGTCAACGGTCCTGATGATGTATATATAGAACTTAATGGTAATGTAATAAAAGATGAAAGTGTATCATTCATTAATGAAAATCATATATTAAGAACTATACAAAGAATGGTACAACCACTAGGTAGAACAATAGATGTATCAAATCCTATGGTAGACTCTAGATTACCAAGTGGAGAAAGAATTAATGCGATTATCCCACCATTATCTTTAAAAGGACCAATTCTTACTATAAGAAAATTTAAAAAAGACTTATCTAGTATAGAAGATTTTTTAAGAAATGGGACACTTACTCCATATATGGCTAGATTTTTACAAGCTTGCGTTGAAGCAAGATTAAATATAATAATTAGTGGTGGTACTGGTGCTGGTAAAACAACTCTTTTAAACATATTATCTAGTTTTATAAATAATAGTGAAAGAATAATAACTATTGAAGATGCTGCTGAATTAAGGCTTCATCAAAGTCATGTAATAAGTTTAGAAACAAGAACTTCAAATTATAAGACACAAAATGAAGTTACTATTAGAGATTTAGTAAGAAATTCACTTAGAATGAGACCTGATAGAATAATAGTAGGCGAAGTTCGTGGTTTAGAAGCTTTCGATATGTTACAAGCAATGAATACAGGACATGATGGAAGTTTAACAACATTACATTCTAACTCTAATATCGATGCATTAAATAGACTTGAAGCTATGGTACTTATGGCTGGAATGGATTTACCAGTAAATGCAATACGTGAATATATAGTTGGTGCGATAGATATTGTTGTCCATATCGATAGACTTAGTGATGGTAGAAGAAAAGTAACATCTATAGCGGAAATTGCAGGTATTAAAGATGGAATTATTCAATTAAAAGAAATATTTGCTTTTAAACAAAAAGGATTAACTAAAAATGGTGAGGTTGATGGTGAATTTATATTATATAAACGTACTCCAGGTGTTTTTGGTAAAATAAAAGCTCATGGTATAGATAATATAGATGATATATTTGTAAGATAAGAAGGTGTTATTCTATGGAATTTAATTTAAAGATATTTATATTACAAGCTATACTTATGATAATATTATTTATAATAATATATTTTACTATGAAATTTTATAAGACATTAAAATTAGAAAAGAAAATGAGTATGTATTCAATTGATTCCATAGAAAAAGATGATATAAGTATATTTGATAAAATCAATAAATTATTTTATAAAGTTGTTAAAAATATAAGTAAAGTATTAAGTAAAAGTAAAATTTTAACTCATATGAGTAAAAAATATGATAAATATATTGATTTAAGCAGAAAAAAATATAAATTAATTGATTATACATCTATTAAATTATTAATAATATTAGGTTTATTGTTAATAGTTGTTATATTTGATATATTTCAATTTAAGTCAGTTAAATTTATTCAATTAATAGTAGTTATATTAGTTGGATATTTTGGATTTGATTTAGTATTATTTATAAATAGAAAATTAATTATAAAAAATATTGATGAAGATTTACTTAAAGCTATAATAATAATGAATAATGCATTTAAAAGTGGTAGAACTACTATGCAAGCAGTAAAAATAGTTAAAAATGAATTATCTGGTTATATTGGAGAAGAGTTTTCAAAAATGTATACTGATCTTTCATTTGGGTTATCTATAGATAAAACTTTTGAAAGATTCGCTAAAAGAATAGATAATGATGATGCTAAGTACATTGCATCATCCCTAATAGTATTAAATAATACTGGTGGTAATATTGTAAATGTGTTTTCATCTATAGAGAATTCATTCTTTACTAGAAGAAAATTACAAAATGAATTAAAAAGTTTAACAGCATCTGCAAATTTGATGGTTAAAGCTTTGACATTTGCTCCAATAGTAATATTTTTAATAATATTTTTATTAAACACTAGCTATTTTGTTCCACTTATAAGTACTACTATTGGTCTTATTATATTAGGATTAATAATACTTATATATATATCTTATATAATAGTTATTAGACGAGCTTTAAAAATAGATGTGTAATTAAATAGAAAGGATTGATCTTATGAGAAAATTTTCGCCAACAAGAAAAATTTACAGCAAAAAAACTTTAGAAAAACTTGATGCAAAAATTAAATTATTAGGTTCTAATACTAAATTAAGTGTCGATAATTTTTTAAATATTAGATTAATTATTTCTATTACTATATTTTTTATTTCATTATTTATTTTTGAACATTATGGATATTTACTTGCACCATTTTTAGCTATTGCATTTTACATATTAACATATTATTATTTTATTGATTATAAAATAAGTAAAAGAACAATAAAATTAGAAAAAGAGGCAGTAACATTTTTTGAAGTACTTTTATTATCAGTGGAAGCAGGAAATGATTTATTACAATCATTAATTACAACCTCAAACAATGTTGATTCTGAGTTTTCTTCTGAATTTAAAATAACTATTAATGAAGTAAAATATAGTAAAACACTAAATAGGGCATTAAAAGATATGCGTAAAAGAATTCCATCAGATAATATCAATAATATTATTTTAAATATAAGTGAGGCGAGTCTATTTGGAGGTAATATAATAGACACATTAAATAATCAAATAGATTTTTTACAAGAAAAAAGAATACAGCATGTTAGAGGAGAAATTAATAAACTACCAATTAAAATAAGTATTATTTCTGTTTTGTTCTTTATACCATTAATATTGTTGCTTATTCTAGCTCCAGTATTAATTAATATAATGTATTAATTGTTTCATAAATCAATTTAGGGTTATCAGATATATAATTTACTAACATTAATTTTTCATCTATATTATTCATAAGTAATTTTATATCTTTACAATAATTAATAGTCCATAAATTGATTTGTTTTTTTCTAATTAATGTAGAATCTATCTTATGTTTAGTTATAAGTCTATATTCTATACTATAAAACTTATATTTATTACTATAATCTATATTATTAAACATTAATAATAAACCTAAATTTAAATTTTTATCTATATCATATAATTTATCTATAATAATTTTATTAAAACTTTGGATATATATTTTTTTACCAGTATATAATTTTATAATATTATAAAATTTATATATATCAAATTCATTAATATTATTAACTTTAATTTCTATAAGTAATTCTTTATTATCAATTATATTTATTACTTCTTGTAGTGTAGGAATAATATATTTTATTTTCTTTATTTTTTTCAAACATTTTCTATAAGATATACCTTCTTTTTTCAATAATGAATTAAATAATTTATAGTAGTATTCCTTGTTATTTAAATGAAATTTAGTCTTTTTTAATTGTTCTAATGTATAATCATAAATTTTTCCAGATAGTGGACAAGAACCATCAATTTTTTCATCATGAAATAATACAAAATGTTTATCTTTAGTCATTCTAATATCAATTTCTATGCCATGTATATATTTTTTATTAATACAAGCTTTAATTGCTTCTATTGAATTAGGTACAAATTGAGTAGATAACCCTCTATGTGCATATATTTTATTCATACTAAATTATATAAAAAAAAGAAAGTTATATACATATACTTTCTAAAATTACTTATATAATTCTCTTCTTAATTTTTCTATATTACTTTTCATAATATAAATATAGTCTAAGCCTTCATTTTCTTCTTCATCAGTTAGATTAGAAAGAGAAGATAATCTTTCAACTTTCAAGTTTTCATAAGTATCAGTTAAATTTTTTATAGTATTATTTTCTTCTTCATCATCAGTTAGAAATACATATTCAATAGTACCATTATTTATCATGTTTTTAACATCTACTAATGTTTTATCAGATATTTCTGAATTTTCATTAAGAGAGATAACATTTATATCATACTTTTCTAAAAATTTCCATAAATCATCTTGAACTATTATAGTGTTGTTAGTTGCATTTTCACCAAGTTCTTTATATAATACATCAAGTTCAGAAATATTCATATTTAATTCATCATATTTATTATCTAATTCTTCTTGAATATATGGATCATCTATATATTCTTTAAATCCCGATTTAATATTTTGAACTACCATAAGATAATTAAAAGGATCTAACCAAAGTTCTTCTAGTCCATAAGTATATTCCATACCCTTAGCGCTATCTATTATTTTTATATTTTTATTTAAATTAAGTAAATCAATGGCATATACTGGTTCTTCTGAAGTACCATTATAAATAAACATATCATTTTCGCTATAATCTGATAATTGTTTATCATTTAGCTTATAAGTATTTATATTTACTCCATTAGGATATATACTTTCTATTTGAGTTGCATGATCACTATAAAGTGCATCAACAACATACTTTATAGGATAAGCTGTTGTTATTATACTTATATTCTCCATAGAGTTGTTTTCACATCCACTTATTGACAAACTTAAAATTACTGTCATTATAACCCCTAATATTTTCTTCTTCATTTTAACATTCCTTTCTTTTTTTCTGGAACTGGATCGTATCCATATCCACCTATTGGATTACATCTTAAAATTCTTTTTGTTCCTAAAAATAGCCCTTTAATAGATCCATATCTTTCAATAGATATTTTCATATACTCTGAGCATGTCGGTATATATCTACAATGTGTATGACTTGATATAGGCATACTTTGATAAAATGTAATAAGTTTAATTAAAATTTTTTTCAATGTACATCACCACATACATATATTATATATGCTTTTAGTTATTTTTTCAAACATAATATATAAAAAAATAATAATTATTTGACAGAGATACTAGTATTTGGTAAAATATTAGTATAATTAATCTTTTTAAGTATAGGAAGGATGGTCATATGAATTTTTTAAAGAAACATAATATTACTCCAAAAAGTATTGAATATTATAATGTTGCATTTACGCATTCATCATATGCTAATGAACATAATTTAAAATACAATTATGAAAGAATGGAATTTTTAGGTGATGCAGTGCTTGAACTTGTTGTAACAGATTACTTATATAAAAATACTGATGTAAAAGAAGGTGAGATGACAAAGTTAAGGGCTTCTTATGTATGTGAAAATGCTTTATATGAATACGCAAAGGAAATAGAATTATTTAGATTTATTAAAGTGGGACATGGTGAAGAATTAGATGGTGGTAAATGTAAAAAGACAATTATGGCAGATATATTTGAAGCACTTATTGGGGCTATATATCTAGATTTAGGATATGAAAAAGCAAAATATTTTATCGAGCAAACGATATTTCCACATATAAAAGATAATAGTGAATATTTAAAAGATTATAAATCACAATTACAAGAATTGGTTCAAACTAATAAAAAAAGTGTAGAATATGAACTTATAAATGAAACAGGACCTGCACATAATAAAACGTTTGAAGTAACAGTAAAAATTGACGGAATATTATATGGGAAAGCTAAGGGTAAATCAAAAAAAGAAGCAGAACAAAATGCTGCAAAAATAGCGCTTGATAAAAGTGTTAGTAAATAAAATAACTTATCTATGAAAGTATAATTTTATTTGTTGAGCAACATCCAATTTTAATTCATCTATTGTTCCATTACTATTAATATTATTTATATCATTTATTATATTTTTAGGGAATATCTTTTTAATATCATTATAATAATAGCTACCATCTCGTGGAATCGTTGAATCTATTACATTATATTTGTTATCTACTTTTTTAAGTATAAATTTATATGGAATTGAAGAACTATTAATTTCTTTAATTTCATTATTTTTTATATAATATTTTGCTTGTAGTACCCATGCATATACACACATTGAATCATTAGTATTTTTTTCAGTTAAAATTAGTTTTACACCAGCAAACGATTTAGCATTTTTAAATTCTAAATTTTTTTCATCATCTTTGTTAACTAAATAATCTTTTATAGCGATTTCCATTTTTTTCGATTCGATATTAATTGGTTCTATATAATTAAATCCCCATGTACTAAATAATACAGCTTTGTTATTTTGCATTCTATTTACATCAATAACAAATAAAGTAATTAAAGATATAGTAATTACAACTATTATGATTATAATAATAATAAATGTTTTTTTAGTTTTTTTATTTTTTTATTACTATAATCAATTGTACTTACTAAGTTTTTTTCAGAACTTTTAATTATTTTTTTATTTTCTAACATTCACCGCATAATAATTCATTTAAGGATATATCAAGTTCATTACTTAAAGGTTTTAATAAAGATAAATCTGGCATAGTTTTACCATTTTCCCACCTACTAATGGATT
>CALVSV010000053.1 GCA_944359595.1 uncultured Bacilli bacterium | reverse complement strand
TAGTATAATTCTCGAACAGCATTGCTTAACTAATTTGCTTTACTGAATTTCTTTACCCAACTCCTCCATAAAATTCCTCCTCAGTATTCCTCCACTAAATTACACACCAAACCACTATACAAAATTACCACAAAAAATCCCTCCACAAAATTATTAAAAAAATAGTAAAAATTTGTAGAAAATTAAAATCTAATATGGTATATTGAATGTGTCAGAAATATGGAGGAAAGATGAACAGAAAAAGCATAAAAATATTTTCAGTAGAATTACTTTTAATACTTATTGCGATATTGCTAATAAAAACAATAAATATATTAGATTATACTCCAGGATGTATTTTTTATTTAAGAACAGGATTACAATGTCCCGCATGTGGTGGAACAAGATGTGTAGTAAGTTTACTAAATGGAGATATTAAATCAGCATTTTTATTTCATTCAGTATTTTGCATAGCAATAATATATTTATTTATTTGTAATATTGTATATTTAATAAATTTAAACAAAAAGAAAAAAATACTTACATTTATATATCCAAAACCTTATTATGCAATAATATTTGCCATAATAGTAGTAATATTTGGATTTACGAGGATGTTCATATCAATATAGTCTATAATTGTTAAAATCAATTAAAAAAGAGAAGTTCTACTTGAATTTAACTGATGAAAATTAAATAAAAATAAAAGGAGAGAAGAAAGATGGATGAAAACAACCAAAACCAAAATGAAGAAATGAATCAAAATGTAGAAACAACATCACAAGCTACATCTCAAGACAAAAAATTAAAAAACTTTAGTATAGCATCATTAGTATGTGGAATTGTATCAATTGTAACATGTTGCTGGTGGTATATTTCAATTCCTTGTGGAATAGTTGCTATTGTATTAGGCAACAAGAGCATAAACGAAAAATATTCAAGAACAGGTAGAACTTTAGGAATAATAGGAATTTCTCTAGTTGTAGCATTATTTGTTATTGGACTTGTACTAGGTGCTAGTGTAATGTTTGGAGTATTTAGTGCACTTTCATAATAAATTAAAAATTTAATACATTAAGGAGTAATCTTATTATGAATGAAGAAAATAATGAAATTCAATCAAAACAAGAAAATAGTAATTTAAGTGAAGATTCAAAAAATAACAATAATTCTCAACAAGAAGAAGTTAATACTAGTAATGAAGAAAAACAAGAAATAAATCAATATACAGAATCAGAGGACAGTTATAAATCTAGATATAGTATTGCATCTTTAGTCGTAGGAATTATATCTATATTGTCTTCATGTAGATTATTTGCAACAATACTATGTGCAATATTAGCAATTCTTTTTGGTATAACAGGAATAAAATCATCAAAAAAAGGAATGTCAATTGCGGGTATTATATTAGGAATTATAGGAATAATTATTGCAATAATCATTAATACATGGTTATCATATGTATTTACTAATTATCAAAGTTTATATGATTATATTTTATACAATTAAATAAAGGAGGAAAATAAAATGGAAGAAAATGTAGTAAATCAAAATCCAGTACAAAAAGATAGAAAGGGATTTAGCATAGCAGCTTTAGTATTAGGAATACTTGCACTTATACTATCATGCACTGTATTTGTATCACTTATATTTGGTTTAATTGCTATAATAGTTGGTGTTTTAGGTTTAAAATCAAGTAAAAGAGGAATGTCAATTGCAGGTATTGTAACAGGAGCTATTGGAATGGTTATAGCAGTAATAATGGCTTTTGTATGGATTAGCTTAGGTGTATACATCTTCAATAATGCTACTAATGCAGTAGATTCATTAAAAGATGTAGAAGATGAAATAAATTCATATTATGAAGATTACAATTTTAATTACAACACAAATACAGATTCTTTATACAACTATGATTATGACTATGATTTTTAATAAAAGTTAATATAGTACATAATAAGCCACCATCATTTGAAGTGAACAGAAATTGTTAGACAAATTTTTTTACTTCATTGATCGGTGGCTAAAATTGTATAATAGGAAACCTCCATATTATACAATAAATTTCACACAAAGCTATTGTGCAATTTTGACGAGAAGCCATTTCTTATTTCTTAGATGTGCGAAGAAAAGCAAGCTACAGATAAGTTATACTATGAAAGGACGGGCATGCAAGTTGTTTAAAAGATTATAAAACTTTAATCATGCCCTTTTGTCCTTTATTAGCACAAATGCTATATACGAAAAAATCATATGATAAGATAAACTAACTAAACATTAATAACTTAGTAATTATAAAAACTATATATTTTACATTAATAATAGTGTATAATAAAAAATGTAAAAAAGAGGTGATGCAATATTAATTTATTAGCTGCAATTATAGTTTTTAATGTTTTAATATTAATGTATCAAATAATAATAGAAATATTTTCTACAATATTCAGTATAGAAGGTGTTCAAATAGATAAATCTAAATTTCAAGTTATATCTATATTAACTGGAACAGGATTTACAACAAATGAAAGTGAACTTATGTTATCAACAAAGCGTAGAAGAAAACTAACTCAAATATTAATTCTATTTAGCTATTTATTTAATATAACAATTGTATCAACAATAATTAATTTGTTTATTTCTACATCAAATGTTACTGCTGAAGAATTAATTATTGGAGTTATATTAACATTAACTAATATAATATTGTTAATTATTTTAAATAAAGCTACCAGAGTTAGAAAATTCTTTGATATGATTATTAGAAATATAGAAATAAAAAGAGTGAAAAAAAGAAAAAATCCAGTATCTATATATGATAGATATGGAGATAAAGTTATAGCAGAAATTGTACTAATTAAAATGAATAACAAACTAAAAAATACTAATGTTATGCAAATAAATAAAGATTATGGAATACAAATACTTGTTATAAAAAGAGGAGAAGAAGTTATTTCGAATTTAAACGAAAAAATAAATTTAAAAGAAGATGATGTATTATTGGTTTTTGGGGCGGAAAAGCTAATTAGAAAAGTTTTAGTGAAAAATAATATAACTAAAAAAGTATAGAAAAAATATTAAATTTATGTTATATACATAAAAAAAAGGGGGCTTTCAAATGGAAGAAAATACAAATGTAAATGTTCAAGAAAATGCAAATAACAACACAAACGGTACAAATGTTAATAATGCTCAAATAGCAAAATATCAAAAACTTAGCACAGCATCATTAATTTTAGGTATAGTTTCAATTGTTACAGCTTGCATATCATATGTATCTATAATATGCGGAACATTAGGAATTGTTTTTGGTGCAATTAGTTTAAAAAATGGTAAAAAGAATTTTTCTAAAATAGGTATTATATTAGGTTCAATTGGAATAGTTCTTAGTATCATACTTTTAATAGTAATAGTAGTGTATTCAGTAAACTTTTTTATGGATTTGTTAAGAGCTATAGCTAGAGCCGGTTAAAATAAGTCGCCACATGTACAGATTGCTTCGTAATCGCACGGGCATAGGTAACTTTGGCCTTGTTGTAT
>CALVSV010000052.1 GCA_944359595.1 uncultured Bacilli bacterium | reverse complement strand
TGTCATTTTAAAGTCTTTATAAGTTGCTTACATGTATTATTTAATTGTTTAAATGGTGTTTTTTGTATCTCTTCATATACATTATTAAACTCATTATTTTTATCATAAAATAATTCATATAACACATTTTGATAAGTAGCTGGTAATTTCTTTAATATATTATTATTCATATAATTATTATTTTTAATATACTCTATATCGTTTTTTCTATTAGTTACTCTTAAAAAATATATATTTCTAATAAAGAACCTACTAAGTATATTATTAAAAGTATCAATATCTATATTATTATTATAAATATATTTTATTTTTTTTAATATATTGTGTTCTTTTTCGCTATCTATATTTTGAAATAACAGTTGCAAAGTTAAAGTTGCTAAATCACCATCTATATTCAAAAATTTAGTTGTAAACGATGGTAAATCATACATATTACCTAAATATTTTTCTATAAAAGTAGTATCACTATATAAAATAAAATCACTATCTATATATATATTAAGCGGTATTAAATTAACATCATAATAACCACCATAGTTTTTATCTTCTAAAAATTTATATATAAAATTAATAATTTTAATATTACGCATATTTTTACGAAAAGATATATCCATATTATTTATATTTAATAAACTGCTATATACATTATTTATTATTTCTTTTAATATTTTTTCATTTTTATCATTAGTTAATTTATCATCATATATATATCCAATATCTATATCAGAAATATTTGATAAAAAATTATATTTTTTTAATAAAGCAAAAGATCCATAACAAAATAAATTATTAACATTTGAATTAGTAATAGATAACAAATATGTATATATATAATCAATTAATAATATATGTTTATTTATTTTCTTTTTATCCTCTATATATTTTAATACATTATAAAAATCTTTACTATTTATAAATTCATTATTTGTATACTTAACAGATTTTGTTTTACCAATCCATATTGGCTCATAATCTATTACTTCACAACAAGTATTAATATATCTATCACTAAAATTAGTTTTTTCATGTATATGTCCATGGTAATTATACTCACCAAACTTTTTAAATTCATTTGCTAAAATAGTTAAATTTATAGTATTTTCGCTATTATTAATAAGTGGTTCATGTGATAAATATACATTGTTGATTCTAACTGGTGTTGAAAAACAATCTTCAAAGCCTACTTCATTAAAATCATCTAATAATTTAATTTGATCATGATTACCTAAAATTAAATATTTATACCCATTTAATTTACTATTTAATTCACCTATAACATTTTTTTTAAATGAATAATCCCCTAAAAATATTACTATATCATCATTATTAATTATACTATTATGTTTATTAATAATATAATTATTCATATCTTCAACACTACTAAAATTATTTCTAGTATAATTTATTATATTTGCGTGATAAAAATGTTGATCACTAATAACATATATATTTTTATTAGGATGTTTATCACACAAATAATTATATATATCTTTACAATATTGCATAATATACCCCCTTCTTTAAATCTTTTTAACTACTTAATGGTGTTACTCCAATAGAATTATCATATAATCTAATAATATTAGCAAACTTCTCATAATAAGACCTATAATTAGGTAATATTTCATCACTTAATTGATTATATGGTATAACTTTAAATTCACTCCAATATGCAGGAGTTTTCTTATAATAAGTATATATTAAATCTGCATTTACATTATCTAATTTAATTTCAACTGATTTATCCTTATTTGTTATTTTAGTTATATCAACACTAACAAGCGCACCAGTAAGGCGTTCTACACCAATTTGTGCAGAAATATAATTTCCTAATGAGTATATAACTAAAGTATTGTCTATAAATTCTATGGGTTCTAAAACGTGTGGATGTGTACCAATAACAATATCTACACCAAGTGACGCAAGATAAGATGCAATTCGTTTTTGATTTTCATCTGCACTCTGATTATATTCTGTTCCCCAGTGCATAGATACAAAAATTAAATCTACTTTATCTTGTACTCTTTCTATATCTTCTTTTACTGTTTCATCAGAATATGGAACTGCATAATAAGTTTTATTATCTGGATATGGTAATCCGTTAGTACTAGTTGTATAAGCAAGTAATGTATATTTTATACCGTTTTTTTCTTTTATTCTGGGTGTTGTTCTATCGCTCTCACTTTCATACGATCCAGCTGTTAAAACATCTTTCCCCTTCCAATAATTAAGAGAATATTGAACTCCTGCTTCACCCTTATCTAGTGTATGATTAGATGCAAGATTAACCATATTAAATCCCATACCTATCATACAATCTCCTATTTCATCTGGTGAATTAAACAATGGATATGTTGATATACCTAAACTTTTACCACCAATAATTGTTTCTTGATTATAGAAGGCTAAATCATAATTTTTAATTATTGGAGCAATATATTCCATCTGTTTTGTAAAATCATAATTACCATCGCCTAAAGATGCATCTTTAAATACAGAATTATGTATTAAAGCATCACCCGTCATAATCATACTTAACTTTTCTTCTTTTGGGTATATTTCTTCTTTCTTTTCTTTTTTTATTTCTTTTTTTTCTTCTTGTTTAATTGGTGTCAATGAAAAATCTTTAATAACATACTTTTTCAATATAATACATAATCCAAATGAAATAATAATTACTAATAGTCCTAACAATAAATATTTAAAAAACTTCTTCATACAAAACTTCACCACTCATTAGATTATTATATCAAATAATTTAATAAAAATATATATAAAAATTACTCA
>CALVSV010000051.1 GCA_944359595.1 uncultured Bacilli bacterium | reverse complement strand
ATTGATTATTATTATTTTTTCCTCCCGCAAATACTGCCTCGTCCGCTGTTAATAGTCCTATTTTTAAATCATATTCTCCTCCGTATGTTTTTGTAGTATTTGGACACGTAAATATAGGCTGAAAATTATTAGAACCGAATCTTTTATCTGCTCCATAATATATAGTATTTGGTGAACTCAAATCATCTCTGCTATCTACTGTTGTATCATTACAATATCTAGTACTCGCTATCAAATTATCATATTCGCTTAAATTTGTTGAATACCAACTTTCTAAATATGTTTTTATTGTACTATTTGTTCCATCTTGTACGTTTGGCGCACTATTATCATATGTGTAACCTACATATTTTTCGTTATTATCGTTTGTATTAAATGCACTAGTTCCAACGGCTCCATCCGCAATTAAACGAATTGTGCCATTTCCGTTTACTCTGACAATCCTCCATAACATATCTTCTCCTGCAGCGTGTCCCCTAATCAATATTTCTTCTTTACATTCTTCGGCACTTGAAAATCCATAACTATTATATGAACTATCACATCTTGAATTTGCATCTTCTATATTATCATAATTCATATATCTTGTATTATTCCATTTTAGATCCCCTATTTTTACATAGTTATCTTCAACATCTCCTCTAAAATAATATGTATCACCATCTGCATCAACATCTTTAAATACTCCTTCATCTGTTGTTGCGACTGTTGAAAAATCTGGTTTACCACTATTTACTGGATTATCATATAGTATTTTATCACTTAATAATACATCAAAATTAATATCTGCACTGTTACCAGTACCATCTATTACTATTAATTTGTTTCTATCTATTTCTGCCCTATCTACTTCACTTGCTTTTAAGAAACCTGTATCAATTAAGTCTTGTACAGAAACTATAATTTTTTCTTTATCTTTGTTTTCATCAAAATTTTTAATATAGTATTGGCTTGCTGCTCTCTCTAATATCTTATTTTGTACTTTATTGATATCTGTTTCTGTATTATTTCTAACTCTTGTTACTGCAACAACCGCTATAGTTGCTAGTAATGCAAGTATTGCGATAGTAACTATTAATTCAACTAATGTAAAACCTTTGCTTTTTATTTTAAACTCCTTTTTATTTTATTTTTCATAATCACATGTAAGACATTTTACTTTTTTACCCTTTATAACGAGTATACCACCACAGTTTGGACAATGTTCTCCTGTTGGTTCATCCCATAAGGCATATGTACATTTTGGGTAGTTGTCACATCCATAAAATATTTTGCCTTTTTTAGATCGTTTTTGAATTATTTTACCACCACAGTTTGGGCATTCTACAAATCCTTTAGTTTGTTTTTCATCTTGTTTAATATATTTACATTCGGGGTAATTTGAACATGCGATAAATTTACCATATTTACCATTTCTAACGACAAGATCATGACCACACTCTGGACATTTTTCACCTGTTGCTTGTGGTTCTACTTTTTTCATTTCAGAAAATGCTTTTTCTACTAATGGTTCAAATTCATTATAAAATCTTTCTACTAAGTCATACCATACCATTTCGCCATTAGCTATGTCATCAAGATTATCTTCCATCTCTTTAGTATAATCTACATTTATTATACTTGAAAATCCCTCTTGTAATTTATCTGTTATTTCAAAACCAATTTCTGTTGGAATAAACTTTTTATCAACAACATCTACATAATTTCTTAATTTTAATGTATCTATTATTTTTGCATAAGTACTTGGTCTACCAATTCCTTTATCTTCCAATTCTTTTATTAATTTTGCTTCTGTATAACGTGCTGGTGGTTTAGTATGATGAAGACTTTTTTCTATACTATTAGAAATTACTATATTGGTATGCATTTCATCAAAATTTGGTAAAATTTTATCTTCACTATCTTCATATATGCTATAAACTTTTAAATATCCATCAAATACTTGTATTTGTCCAGTAGCTTTAAATTTATAATCATTATTATTAAGTATTACTGTTGTAGATAATACTTTAGCATCACTCATTAATGAAGCCAGTGCCCTAAAATATATTAGTGAATATATTTTATATTCATCAGCTGTTAAATACTTTTTAACACTTTCTGGTGTCCTATGAATACTTGTAGGTCTAATAGCTTCGTGCGCATCTTGAACATTTTCTTTCTTCTTAGATTGTTTAACACTACCTACATATACCTTGCCATATTCTTTTTCAATATATTCAAATGCTGAACTTACAAATTCGTTTGATAATCTAATAGAGTCAGTTCTCATATAAGTAATTAAACCTACTCTTTCATCACCTAAATCTACACCTTCGTATAATTTTTGTGCAACTCTCATAGTACGATTACCAGTAAATGAAAGTTTTGTACTTGCCTCTTGTTGTAGTGTACTTGTTATAAAAGGGGCTTTAGATTTCTTATTCTTATTACTTTTATTAATATTTTCTATTTCAAATGATTTAGATAATTTAGATAATATTAAATCTGCTTCTTCTTCTGTTTTAATTTCTATAGTATCATCTAAATATTTTTCTAATTTTGCATCAAATCCATCAAATTTAGCATCTATTTCATAATAATCTTCTATTTTAAATGCTTGTATTTCTCTTTCCTTATCAACAATTAACTTTAGTGCGACACTTTGAACTCTTCCTGCAGATTTACCACTTGTCTTAGATTGCATTAATTTACTTAATCTAAATCCAATTATTCTATCTAATATTCTTCTAGCTTCTTGACTATTGACCATCTTTTTATCTATTTTTCTTGCATGTTTAAAAGCATCTAATACAGTTTTCTTAGTAATTTCATTAAATACTACTCTATCATAATTGTCATCTTTTAATTTTAATGCATCATAAAGATGCCATGATATAGCTTCTCCTTCGCGGTCTGGGTCTGTTGCTAAAAAGACTTTTTCACTATTTTTTACATCTTTTTTTAGATCATTAATTACTTTAGCTTTACCTTTTATAGTTATATAATTGGGTTTAAAATGATCAGATATATCTACACCTAAACCAAATTTCCCAGTCGTAGCTAAATCTCTTATATGTCCTTTACTAGATACAACTTTATAATCACTACCTAAGTATTTTTCTATTGTTTTACTCTTACTTGGAGATTCCACAATGACTAAATTTTTTGGCATATTATCAAGTCCCTTCTATTTCTTACGAACATATAATACCATTTATAATATAATTAGTCAAATAATTATTATACATTTTCTTCAACATATTCTAATAATTTAATAAATAGTTTTATATATAGATTATCTAATTTTAATTTTTTTAGTTTTCTTATTTCTATTCTTTTCTTGTTAATTGGTAGATCACCAAACATAATATTACTAATTTTTTCTTTTAATTCAGTATCTATATTAATATCTAATAATATATCATCTATATCATCATTAATAAGTTTTAATGCTTCAATTTCTAATTTGCCTTTTATATCAACCATAAGTTGTTTAGCAGTATCAACATTATCTATTTGAACAATAAAATCATTATCATCTACAAAACTATTAAATTCTTTTTCTAAACCATCAACAGTTACATTAATATTTTGTGTATTCATAACATTTCTAAATCTTATTAAATAATTTCTATATTTGTTTACTACTCCTATTCTACCATCATATGGTTTAATAACAACTAGATAGTTATCTGGAGTATATTTATAATCTATTGAAGTTACAAGATAAAAACCATTAATATAATTAGTAGTAATTCCATCGTCTTCATATAAATAATATGTATTATTTTGTCCTGGGAATATTTGAATTTCAAGTGTATTTGGGGATGCTGTACTATTAATATTATCATTTATACCAAGAGGTATTATAGATCCTGCTTTAGCGAACACTGGATAATCTTCATCCTTATAAAAAGCAATATATTCTTTGTTTCCAGTAAATTTCTTACCAGTTGTGAAATCAAACCAAATACCATCTGGCAAGAAAAATCTTTGAACAACACGATTAGCTAATGCATCTTTTTTTCTAAGTATTGGACTAACTAATAATTCACTACCAAAGAAATATTGATTTTTAATTTTGTCATCATCATACATTTCTGGTATTAAATAATATATTGGTTGTACAAGGGGTGATCCTGACTTATGATATTTATATGCTTCAGAATATATATATGGTATAAGTTGATGTCTTAAAGTTAAATAATTTTTAGTGATTTCTAATGTTTTAAAATCATGTTTCCATGGTTCTTTTTTATAATACTTTCCTCTATCTGAACTAAATCTTAATATAGGTGAAAATACACCTAATTGGACAGATCTTAAATATAATTCTGAATCTTCTATACCTTTATGAAATCCTGATATATCATGTGACCAAAAACTAATTCCTATATTAGATGCAGCAGAATTTATAAATGGTAGATTTTTAAGTGTTTCAAAACTACTTATAGTTCTACCAGAATAACATACAGGGTATCTATGACCTGCAATTAGTGCATTTCTAGATAATATTAGTGCTCGAATTTTAGCCATTCTTTCTTTATCTTTTGTGTGATAATGATTCAATATAAATAATTCATTTATATTTTGTCTTTGTGGTAAATAATCTATCCAAAAGAAATCTATTCCTTTATTTTCTAAAGTGTGTATTATTATTTTTAAATATACATCTATAAATTTTGAATCATATACATTAAATGGTATTCTATCATTTATTGAATTTAAATATTTACATACTTCAGGATATAATTCATCTTCTTTTAATATTCCATATTGTGGTTCTATGTTTAGCCCACATACTATATTATTTTTATGTATATAGTCAGTTAAAGCTCTAACATTAGGTATTCTTTTATCATCAAAAGTAAAATTAGTATTTATTTTTTTGTAACTTTTGTCAAACATAAATATAGATAAAGGTATTTCTTCTTTTTTAAATCTTTCTATAGTTTTTACAACATCATTACTATTAAGATAATCATTTTTACTCCACCAGTTACCTAGTGCATATCTTGGGATCATCGGTGGCATACCAGTCAAAGTAAAGTAATCTTTTAAACATAAAGCAAAATCTTTTTTATATACAAATAAATAAATATCTATTTCTGGTGTTTGTCTATTAACTAGATTACCATTATCATCAAATATTAATGAATTAGAATCATCTATAGATGCAAATCCATCTTGAGAATATAACCCATTCTCAAGCCTAGGTCTTTCACTAAACTCATCTAAGCTTATCATATTACCTTTAAAGTTTTTCACCTCTGGATTGGCATAAAACCATGTTGTATTAAGCTGTTTTACTACAACACGTAAATACATCCCAGGTGTTGCGCTAGTACCCTTAAATGGCTTATCTTTTTGATATTCTACTGTACAATAAGGTGTTTCAAAATTTAATACTTTACTATCGTTTATTGTTATATGATAATTAGATCTATCTGTTTTTCTATTCATCACAAGTTGTGTTAAATTATCACAAAAGTTACCACTAGGACTATACTCAAATCTAATTAATCTTTCTGTTAATATTGTAAATCTATATTTTTCCCCCTTAATAATATTTTCAGAATTAGCTTTAGCATTATTATTGTTAAGTCTAAATTGAATACCTAAATCATACATTTTATATCACCCACTATCTATTATTAAGTATACAATAATTTTTATTATGAAACAAGTTTATTTTACATTAAATTTTACCTAAAATGTAAAATTATATTATTTATTAATAAAAAGATGATATAATACTTATGGATGGTGATAAACATGAAAGAAAAAATATTAAAAAAAGAATTTATAATACCATTAATATGTTTTATATCATATTTTTATTTTAATAATTTAGTATCTTTAATACTTGATCCTATATTTAATATATTTATTAATAGTAATATTAGTATTCAAATATATAGTATAATAAAATATACTTTTTTTCCTATAATATTATTTATATTATTTAAAGATGAATTAATTAATAATATAAAAATAATAAAGAAAAAAATATCATCATATTTACCTAATATTATTACACCATATATATTTGGTTTTATAACAATGTTAGTATCTAACTTTATATTAATATTTATATTTAAACTTGGAGTGGCAACAAATGAACAACAATTAAATGAATTATATAATACATATCCAATATATGTAGTTTTTGCATCATGTATATTTGGTCCATTTATAGAAGAGATGATATTTAGATTTTGTTTAAGAAAATTAATTAAAAATGATAAAATATTTATAATTGCATCTGGATTAATCTTTGGAGCATTACATGTTATATTTGATATGAGTTCTATATATTATTTATTATTTATAATACCATATGGGGCACTAGGTATAGCTTTTGCATACACATATGTTAAAACTGATAATATATGGTCAACAATAGGTATGCACACACTACATAATAGTGCACTTACCATATTAAAGATGTTGGTATAATGGATAAAGAAAAAGATAAGAAAACTCATATCAAATTATATATATTTTTAATATTTATAATATTATTTTGTTTTATATTATTATATTCTAGATATATTTCAACATCTGTTATTAAAGTAAAGGAATATCCAATATATACAAATAAAATAAATAATACTATAGATGGACTAAAAATTATACATATTTCAGATATATTATATGGTAGTACTATTTTGGATAATGGATTAGAAAAATTAGTTAATAAAATAAATAGTTTAAAACCAGATATAGTTATATTTACTGGTGATATAGTATCAAACAATTATAAATTAAATAGTAAATCTATTAAAAATATTACAAATAGTCTAAAAAAAATAGATGCAAAATACGCAAAATATGCAATACGTGGTGATTATGATTTAAAAAACGATACATTTATAGAAATAATGGATAATGCTAACTTCAAATACTTAAATAATAATTATGACTTAATATATTTATCTAATAGTGATTATATTTATATTGGTGGTATAGATAGTTCTAATAATATAGATTATAATATATATAGTTATGATAGTACTGATATATATAAAATAATACTTATGCATGAACCAAACAATATAGATAGTGTAGTCAAAAATATAAAACCCGATTTAATTCTTGCAGGTCATACTTTATTAGGACAAGTAAGGTTACCATTTATAGGTGGTATATCATCAAATAATGATAAACCATATTATAAAACAGATAATACACAAATATATATATCTCCTGGTATAGGAACTAAAGATTATCCATTTAGATTTATGAATAATCCAACTATAAATTTTTATAGATTAATATATAAGGAACTGTAATAAATTCATTACAGTTCCTTATTTAAGACTGTTCTCATTTCGTCGAACACTAAAATCTAATCCAAAAAAATTATCCAATTTAATTAAATAAGTTCTTTCATTTCAATATTTATATTTTTTTCTCCGTTTAATACTTCCTCTATTATTATACTTTCTATTTTTTCTTTTATAATCTTTTTAATGTTTCTAGCACCAAACTCATCGTAATTACACTTCATCTTCAAAAATTCATTCACACCATTATCCATACTAATATTTATACCTTTCTTATTATATTTTTCTTTTAAAGCATATAAATATTTATCAATTATTTTATCAATATCTTTTTCACATATTTTATTAAATTCTATTATGCTATCTATTCTATTAATAAATTCTAAATTAAGTACACTTTTAAGTTTACTTATAATATTAATACTATTTTTATTAAATCCTACATCATCTTTATTAAATCCAATATTGGAAGTCATTATTATTATTGTATTATTAAAATATACTTTTCTACCTAAACTATCTTGAATAAAACCTTCATCCAATACTTGTAAAAATAAATTTAATACTTCATCACACGCTTTTTCTATTTCATCTAAAAGTATTACAGAATAAGGTTTATTCTTAACAATATCTAATACTGTTTTATTATTATATCCAACATATCCAGCGTCTGATCCTATTATTTTATTAATAGAAGTAGATAATTTATATTCTGACATATCAAGTCTAATAAAGTTATCTTTATATACATATTCAACATATTTTTTTACTAGTTCGGTTTTGCCTACACCGGATTGTCCTACAAACAAAATTGATGGTGGTTTATTTTCATCTACAAGACCTAATCTAATTTGCTTTGTAATATCTACTAATTTAGATATAGCTTTATCTTGACCAATTATATTATCTTTTAAATAATTTTCTAAATTAACAAAAAATTCTTTATTATTAATATCTAAGTTATAAATTGGTATATTAGTTTTTCTACTTATTACTTTAATAACATCATCATATTCAACTCTTTTTTGGTTATTAGATGATAACAGTTTGAATTCCAATTCATTTATTTTACTATTTAATTTATCTTCTTTTTCTTTTGCGATTAACGCTTTATCAAATTTTTTATCTATTATATATTCATTTTTTTCTAAACTAATATCTTTTAATTCATTTTTATATTTAATTAATTTATTATAATCATCATTTTCTTTAACACTTACACTAGCACATACTTCGTCTAATATATCTATACTCTTATCTGGTTCATATCTATCATGTATATAAATATTACTATATTTTATTATAGTATCTATTATATTATTAGGTATAATTACACCATGGAAAGATTCATAAATAGGTTTTAATTTTAACAATATATTTTTAACTTTTAAATTATCTGGAATATCTATGTTTATTTTTTGAAAGCGTCTTTCTAGTGCAGAATCCATCTCTATAGTTTTTTTGTACTCATCTAATGTAGTTGCACCGATTATTCTAACCTTACCACGCGATAGAGCAGGTTTTAAAATATTAGATGCATCTATAGCTCCTTCTGCCCCACCAGCACCAACTATAGTATGAATTTCATCAATGAATAAGATAATATCCTTATTATTCTCAACTTCTTTTAATATTTTCCTTACTCTTTCTTCAAATTCGCCACGATATTTAGTACCTGCAACAGTTGAAGCCATATCTATTGAATATATTTTTTTGTTTTGTAGTGATAACGGTACTTCATTATTTATTATTTTTAATGCAAGACCTTCCACTATTGCAGTTTTACCAACTCCTGCATATCCTACTAAAACGGGATTATTCTTACATCTTCTAGATAATATTTCTATCAATCTATTTATTTCATCTTCTCTACCTATTACTGGATCTATATTTCCTTTTTTTGCTTCATTAGTTAAATCATAACCAATTTCATCTAGTAATAACTTTTTATTTTTACTTGTTTTAGTAGATTTAATTAATTTTTTAGAAAAATCTTTATACAGTTCATCTATATCTATATTCATAGTTATAAATAGACGAATAGCTATTCCTTCTCCTTCTTCAAGTAACGAAGAAAACAAATTTTCAACTGATACTTCATTATCATTGTTTTCTCTTGCATCAAGAATTGCGCCTTCAATAACACGTTTTAATAATGGTGTATATAAAAACCATTCACTTTTTTTACTTCCTACACCTACTACCTTTTTAATTTCTTCTTTAAAACGTTCATATGTTAAATTTAATTCCTTTAATTTATTTGATACAACATTATTAGTTTTTAATATAGCAAGTACTAAATGTTCAGTACCTACATATGGATGTCTTAATTCAATCATCTCTTTTTTTGCATTAATTAATACTTTTTGACTTATTTCATCGAATTTAGAAAACATAAAAAATCTCCTTTCACTAATATTCTATTATTAGTGATGTGAGATTTTTATCAAATTTAATCACTTATATTATTTTTCTTTTATATTAAGTTCTATATTATTAATTTCATAATCACCATCAATTAAATTTAAATTTAAATCTTCTATAAATAATGTTGCTTTAAAATCTTTTATAGAACTTTCTATTGCTTCTTTTAAACTATTATTTACATTTAAATCAAGAATTTTTACAGGAGTTTTTAAAGATACATTATTATTAGTTTTTTCACCTCTAACCCTACTAATAATATCTATTATAATATCTCCATTTATTTCTTCCATAGTATAATTATAATTTAATTGTTTTATTTGAGTTAAGTGAATAGATATATTATCATGATATAACTCTTGATATATTTCTTCAGTAATAAATGGGAAAAATATACTAAAATCTTGTAATAATTTATATAAGATAATATATATAGTTTTTTGTCCTGAATATCTTTTTTCATCTCCAAATTCTTCTGGTCTATATAATCTATGTTTAACAATTTCTATATAGTTATCACAGAAATTCCAAAAGAACTTTTCTAAAGTATTAAGAGCTAACCCTACTTCATAATCCTCTAAATATTTTAAAAGTGAATTCTCCATATTTTGAAATTTATTAAGTATCCATTTATCAATATATTCAAAATCATTAAAATCTTTATCAATATAATCTTGTAGATGCATTTCAATAAACTTTGAAACATTCCATATTTTATTTATTAATTTTTTTCCTCTAAGTAATGTTTCTTCGCTATATATTATATCAGTACCCAATCTTCCAGATCCAGTCCAATATCTTATAACATCAGCAGAGTGTTTTTCAATTAAAGCAAGTGGTTCAACTTTACTATTTCCTTTACTTTTACTTATTTTTTCACCTTTGCCAGCCATTACAAATCCAGATATCATAATGTTATCCCAAGGTTTTTCGTTAAAATGGTAAAAACTTTTAACAATAGTATAAAAATCCCATGTTCTTATAATATCTGATGCATTAGCTCTTAAGCTCATTGGTCTTAATTGATCTTCTAAATTATCTTTTTCCTTATATCTCATATTTATTAATGGAGTTATTGAAGATGTTGTCCATGTATCCATTATATCTTTTTCTGGAACAAATTCTTTACAACCGCATTTTGGACAAGTTGCAATATGTGGTTTTGTTACTAATGGGTTTATAGGTAAATCTTCTTCACGAGCAAAAATTGCTTCTCCACACTCTTTACAATACCAAACAGGAAATGGTATACCGAAATATCTTTGTCTTGATATACACCAATCCCACATTATATTTTCAACCCATTCATTATATCTAGCTTGCATATAACTAGGATGCCATTTAATATTATTACCAATTTCTAAAAATTTATCTTTATGATTTATAATATCAATAAACCATTGATTCATTATAGAATATTCTACTTCTTTACCACATCTTTCATGTGTTTGTACTTCGTGTTCTAACTCTTCTATTTTTTGAATATATCCAGCACTATCTAAATCTTCTATTATTTTTTTTCTAGCTTCTTTTATTTTAAGTCCACCATAATTTTTAACGCTATCAACAATTCTACCATCTTTGGTAAATATATTTTTTAATGGTAATTTATATTTTTTCCACCATTCTATATCTGTTTGATCACCGAATGTACAACACATAACCATTCCAGTACCCTTAGACGAATCAACGTTATCGTCTGCCATAATAGGTACATCAATATCTATGATTGGAATGTGTGCATTTTTACCAATTAAATGTTTGTGTTCCTTATCATTAGGATTTATAAATACACAAACAATAGCTGGTAATAGTTCAGGTCTTGTTGTTGCGATAACGAATTCTTCATTATCCTCAACCGTTTTAAATTTTATATAATTAAATGTTGTTTTAATTGTTTTAGTTTCTAATTCAGCTTGAGCTATAGATGTTAAACATTCATTACACCATAATGCAGGACTTTCTTTATGATAACAATGTCCCTTTTTTACCATCTCTAAAAATGATCTTTGACTTATCTTTATAGTTTTAGGACTAACTGTTTTATAATGTATATCCCAATCAGTACTTACTCCTAATTTACTGAATAATTTTTGAAATTCAGCCTCATATTTATCAGTTGTTTCATAACACAATTTTGAAAATTTTTCTCTTCCAATTTCATGTGCTTTCTTTCCTATCTCTTTTTCAACTAATCTTTCACTAGGCAGTCCATTATCATCGAAACCAAATGGATAAAAAACATTATATCCCATTAATCTTTTATATCTAGCAATTATTTCTGTTTGAGAATAAGAAAATATATGTCCAATATGTATTTTACCACTTACAGTTGGAGGTGGTGTATCTATAGAAAATATTTTTCTATTATCTAATTTAAATTTATATATATTATTTTCTTTCCAATAATTTACCCATTTTTCTTCTTTTGTAGTTGCATCATATTTTTTATCTAACATAATCTTGTTCAATCCTTTCATCAATATAATTATAAATTTTATTTTTTAATTGTTTATATTGTTCTTTATACTTTTCATCAACTATAATAGAATCTATAAATTCGTCTAAATTTTTTGTATTCTTTAAAACTTTTAAACTTTCAACATAATTTATATCATATATAAATCCTAATCTAGACATAATAATATCAGCGTTATTTTTAATGTCTTTTTTATTTATACACATATTATTATTAAAATCTTCTAATACTTTTTTACTAGGAGTACAATCAAATATATTTTTATTATTTTCAGCTATGACCCGAAAAATATCTATTTTATCAGCATCTCTAATTATTTTTGCGAACATCAACATTTTTTTATCACTACACTCTTCTATTTTATATTTGTTATGGTTTTCTATCGCAAATTTAATTATTTCATCATACTTATTATCTTTAATAAAATTTCTTATTAAATTATCTTTAAATAATAATTTACTTCCATACATAGCATGGTCCATCTTAGTATCTTTAAATGTATTAAATTTTTTTGCTTCTTCAAATCTACCAATATCGTGTAATAGTCCTATTAATGTAGCTAAATAAACATCTTCTTTGTCTAGCTTTAAATTACTAGCAATAATATTAGATATATTAGTAACCATAAGTGTATGATAATATTTTAATTTAATTAAATTATTATTAAAATCAAAACCATTTACATAAGTATCAAATGCTTTTTTCTCTTCTAACATATTTCCCTCCAATAAAAAAATTCATCCTAAAAATAAGGACGAATTATCGCGGTACCACCTTAATTTATAATCGAATGATTATACTCTCAAATATTTAACGCATATATACGTAATATCTTACTATATTTCAGATATTCAGCTCCCTTGCTACATTCTATAATATAAATAATTAGCTCTCACAAAACACTAACTTTCTGTCATATTTATAATATATACTACTCAAGTTCTTCGCTTTTCATTTACTATTATAATAAAATATTGTATTTTATTCAATATATTTTATTATTTTTATTGACTTTTAAAAATATATGTTGTAGAATTAAATAGTAATTTTGATTCGGACCTGTAGCTCAGCTGGTTAGAGCGCACGCCTGATAAGCGTGAGGTCGATGGTTCAAGTCCATTCAGGTCCACCATTTATATTTTTTATTTAATATCTATTGCTTTTTATAAAAAAATATAGTAAAATAATAAAGTCTAATTTATTTGGCCCGTTGGTGAAGTGGCTTAACACACATGCCTTTCACGCATGCATTCACGAGTTCGAATCTCGTACGGGTCACCATTTTTTTGTTAATTCATTCCATATGAATTTATGCTCTTATTATTTTAAAAGCGATAATGATATATCATTATCGCTTTATTTTATTATTTAAATTTATTTAGATTGATAATTTTGTCCAGCTACTTGGTTTTGTCCCATTTGAACTAAACGTTTTGTTATTTCACCACCAACACTACCATTAGCTCTTGCAGTTGAATCTGGACCTAATGTTACACCAAATTCATTTGCTATTTCATATTTCATTTTTTCAATAGCTTGTTTAGCTCCAGGTACAACTAATTTTTTATTACTTGATTGATTCATCATTGTTTCACCTCCTACACTACTAGAATGTGAAACAATTTAAAATCTATACATATTTTTTTATTTTTTTTATTAAAGTAAATCAATACCTATATTATCTAATTCTTCTATAAATATATTTTGTATTACTTCATCAATTATATTTTTATAGTCAAATCTACTTTCAATATCATTAACTATACTATTTTTTGGATTTATTACTGGATGTTGTGGTAAAAAAATAGTACAACAATCCTCATAAGGTAAAATGCTTGTATCATATGTTCCTATTTTTCTTGCAATATCCATAATTTCAATTTTATCAAGACATGCAACTGGTCTTATAATTGGAATATTAGTTACACTATTAATAATATTTATACTACTTAATGTTTGTGATGCAACCTGGCCAATTGATTCACCATTAATTATT
>CALVSV010000050.1 GCA_944359595.1 uncultured Bacilli bacterium | reverse complement strand
GTGGCTTCTTTTGTGGTTTCATTACCAATTTGTAGTAATTCTCTAAAAAAGTGCTTTATAGCCTATGAAATGGCTTTTAAATATTTCTTTAGATTATTATTTTCTTTTTCTATTATTTGATGACTTTTAGTAAAAGTATCTACTTCCTTAAATAATTGTTCCATTTTAGGTTGAAATTCCATAATTTTTTTAGTTTCCTTAATAACATTATTCATACTATCAAAAGTATCTTTTCTAACCTTTACATAATCTTTATCGATTAAAGTATTTTTAGTAGTTTTCATTTTTTCTTCAAAATCATTCATAGCATTTATTTTCCATAATAAAAGATACTTTATTCAAGTATCTTAAACCTTGTATTTACTTACTTTATAGCCATTCTTCTTATTTTTGGATTTTACAGTATCCTCCATGACCAGCATCTATATATATTATTTTTGAAAGCAATGGTAAATTATTTTCAACAACTATTGCTTGTACTTTATATATACATAAATATAAAAATATAAAAGTAAAAATAATTAAATTTCTTCTCAACATATATTATCCCTCATATAATAATACGCAAATAAATAATATTTATAATAAAAAAGAAAACATCTTTTTAGTTTGGACGTTTTCTTTTTTATTTAATAACTATTTCAAACATAGATATAAGACAATTGTTTGATGATATACAAAAAAAAGACTGATATTAAATTTTCAGTCTTTATTTTCTTTTTAATATGTCCATTAAGTAAGGAGCCATTTGTTTTTTTCTTGAAACAACACCATCTAAATATAATCCTTGTTCAATTTTATCTAAATTATATGCTTCTTTAATCAATTCTTCTGCATTAGTATTATAGAATATATAAGATCCATTTTTAATTATATCAGTTACAAATAGCGCTAATATATCATACTCATTGTTTGTTGCAGTAGAATCAATTAATTTTATATATGAATCCTTATCTTCTAAAAATTCATCAATATTAAATGTTGATATTTGTCCTATTCCCATTTTATGTTCATCTATTTGAAAGTTTTTAAAATCACTATACAATACTTCTTCTTTAGTTTTACCTTTCAAACTAGATCCTGCTTTTAACATATCATAACCATATTGTTCCCAGTCTATACCAGACATTTTTGATAATTTTTGTAGTACTTCTCTATCTAAACTTGTAGTTGTTGGTGATTTTAATAATAATGTATCACTTACAATTGCAGAAATCATAAGACCCGCAATATTTTTTGGTATTTCTACATTATTTTCTTCAAATAATGTAAATAATATTGTATTTGTACAACCAACAGGCATAGTTCTAAAACTAATTGGTAAGCTTGTACCAATATTACCAATATTATGATGATCAATTACTTCAAGTATATTAGCTTCATTAAGTCCATCTGCACTTTGTTTTAATTCATTATGATCAACTAATATTACTTGCTTTTTCTTTTGCTCTTTTATATCTGCAAGTTTTAATAATCCTAAACATATACCATCATCATCAACAATAGGGAAATTACTATATCTTGTATTACTTGCTATTTCAGTAAAATCAGTAACAAAATCATTTTCGTTAAATAATATAATTCCATCTTTTAAAGTAATACTAGATACATGATCAGCAAAACTAATATATCTTGTTGTTTTAAATGTATCATAGTTAGTTTGAATAACATTTACTTTGTTTTTTTTGGCTAAATCTAGATGTTCGTCTTTTAATTTAGCTCCACCAGTAAGTACTAATAATTTAATATTTTTTTCTATCGCATGTTCTATTACTTTATTCCTATCTCCCACTATTAATATATTTTTTTCGTTTAAGTCTGCAGTTTCAATTAATGTTTGGTGTTGATATGATGCTGCCCTTATTTCACCTTTAATATTTTCATCAAATCTTATTACTTCTTTACCGTCAATAGTATTTAATATATTATCATATGTTGTATCAAGTAGAGCATAACTATCATCAATTAAATTACGCGCTATATCTTTCATTGATACTATACCATATAATTTATTATTATCATCAACAATTGGCAACATACTCACTTTATTTTTGTTCATAAATTTATATGCATTAAATATTGAATCCATATAATTAAAATTAATATTTTTCAAATAATTAACGTCTTTTATTTGTAATTTTACATCATTAAGAATCTCTGGCTTTTTAAATCCAAATTTTTTAAGTGCGTACGCTGTTTCTGAATTTATATCGCCTAATATTCTCGCTTCAGTGTTAAATCCTAATTTATTTTTTAAATACGATAATACTATCGCACTACATACACTATCAGTGTCTGGTTTTTTATGTCCGAATACATATATTTTATCCACTATAATTCCTCCTTCGAAAAAAATTTGTAACACAAATACTATACATTATTTTTTTAAATTAGTAAATATTTATTGAAAAAATAATACTTTTTGATTAGAATATAACTTAGGAGGATTGATACATTATGAATATTATAGATAAGATGAAAAAACAAGTTAAAGATAAACATTACAAAATTATATTACCAGAAACAGATGATGTAAGAACTTTAAAGGCAGCTGAAATAGTTTTCAATGAAAAATTTGCCACAATAATTTTGATAGGTGATAAAGACAAAATAAATAAATTATATAAATTAGATGAAAATATAGAAATTATTGATCCTAATACCTTTGATAAAATAGATGAATTAATATCTGAGTTTTACGAACTTAGAAAACATAAGGGTATAACTATTGAACAAGCAAGAAAAATAATTACTGAAGATTATCTATATTTTGGTAATATGTTAGTAAAAAAAGGATACGCTGATGGTTTAGTTGCAGGAGCTGTACATAGCAGTGCAGATGTATTAAGACCAGCACTACAAATTATAAAAACTAAAGAAAATATTAAGACTGCTTCATCATTTTTCTTAATGGACGTACCTAACTGTAAATATGGAGATAATGGCGTATTTATATATTCTGATTGTGGTATGAACCAAAATCCAACAAGTGAACAATTGGCAGATATAGCTTATACTTCTGCAAAAACATTTGAAAGTTTGATAGGTGATAAACCAATAGTTGCATTTTTATCACATTCAACATATGGTTCTAGTAAACACCCTGATGTAGATAAAGTTGTTGAAGCTGTAAAAATCGCTAAAGAAAAGTATCCAGATATATTACTAGATGGAGAGCTTCAACTTGATGCTGCCATAGTTCCTGAAGTAGCATCAAAAAAAGCACCTAATTCAGAAGTTGCAGGTAGGGCAAATGTTTTGATTTTTCCTGATTTAGATGCCGCAAATATTGCGTATAAAATCACTGAACGACTTGCTTGTGCACATGCATATGGTCCAATTACTCAAGGACTTGCAAAACCTATAAATGATTTATCAAGAGGTTGTAATGAATATGATATTGTAGGTGCTATAGCTATAACATGTATGCAAATAAAATAGAGTTCAATTTATTTGAACTCTATTTTATTAACCAGTAAAACAAGATCCGGTACTTTCATCTTTTATACTTTCATAATTTACTGTATCAATTACATACCCTTTAATATCTTCATCATAAATTAAATTAATTGTAACAGTACCCGATACAACATCTAACTCTTCACTCGTACCAGCTTTATCTATCCAATTACAATATATATCATATTTAACTTCTTTTTTATTAGCATCTATAGTTCTAGATTTAAATAAAGCGTATTTACTTGAAGTACCAGTAGGAAGTACTTCATATATATAGTCGTCACCATCTTCAACTAAACCTAGTTCTTCTACATAAGTTGATTTAAATTCTTTTTTAAAATACTCTTCTACTATATTGTTTATGTGTTCTTTTGAAATAACATAACTATATTCTGAGTTACTATTTCCTGGTTTAGTACTATATAAATACTCTTTTATTGATTTAGTTATAATTTCCTCAGTTAATTCTCCATTAATTTTATAATCGGATTCAATTATCGCTAAATATGGCAATATTTCTTCAGAATTAGTGGCTTCTACTAACACATTTTTTTCTTCTACATTATTAGAATCATTATTATTTTTATCTAAAAATCTATCAGCAAATACAACACCAAATAAAAGCAATATAATAATTAGTAGTGCAATAACAACGAAAATTTTAAACGTTTTATTCACAACAACATCACTCCTCAAATTAAATATACAATATATAAAATTATTTGTAAACTATAAATATTTAATTATTTAAATTATACGTAAAGTATTTCAGACAAATTTTTATATAAAATGCGCATTATATGCTTCTTCAGTAACCATCACTTTAATTTGTTTACCTACTTTTATTGTAATATCATCATCATCAATTAAACTGCTCTCTCCATCTAAATTCCAACAATTATCTAAATGATTTATAAATTTAATTTTTATTTCATCAGTTTTATAATATAATAATTTTTTTGGTAATAATTTTTTATTCACCGCTGCATCAGCTAGTTCTTTGACCACTTTTATTTTAGGTAAATTAGGAACAAATAACACTTCAAAAACACCATCATTTACCTTAGCATCATCATATAACTCAAAACCAGCAAAGCCCATTGAATTTGAAATAGCTCCAACAATTACATCACTATCATAAGTTTTTCCATTAATAATATATTGTATATTATAAGATTGTGGTTTTTTCAACACCTCTTTACTACCGAATAAAATATATGCATGTCTTCCAATTTTTTTCTTCCACTGGCTAGGTGTATCAGAAGCTACAGAAGTCATAAATCCAAAAGCTGCAACATATGCATATGGTATATTATTAATTGTTAATATATCATAATTTACAGTTTTACCATCTAATATCTTTTCTAAATTTTTTAAAGGATCTTTTGACAATTTAAATGTATTAGCTAGGTCATTTGCAGTTCCCATAGGTAAATGAATAAAGGTTAGATTATGCTCTTCATTATATGTACCTTTAATTACTTGATCAAAAGTACCATCTCCTCCAATAGAAATTAATATATCACACATGCGACATACACTTTTTGCTAAAACACTTGCATGTCCTGGATATTTACTTTTCATTGGTATAATTACACAATCATATTTATTTTGTAATATTTTTATTATATCTTTTATAGTATCTTCATTTTTTAAACCAGATGAATTTAAATTATAAATGATACCTATATATAATTTTTTATCCATATGCATTGCTCCTCATATAATTAATTTTATCATAAAAAAATATACTAATCAATTTTGTTTAATAAAATCACACAATTTTTATCTTCACATAAATTATAATAGTAATGGGGGTTATCATATGAGAACACTTGATTTACTTTCGTTAAATGAAAGTTCATATATTAAAGAAATTAATACTGATAATAATTTAAAAAACAGATTGTTTGATTTAGGATTTATAACCAATCAAAAAATAACATGTATATGTAATAGTCCAGCAAAAAATCCAAGAGCTTATATAGTTATGAATAGTGTGATTGCACTTAGAAATGAAGATGCAAAAAAGATAATTATTGAGGGTGATAAAGATGGGACTTACTAATAAATCGTTAAACGAAAGCACCATTAATCACGATTTATCAATTGATAAAAATAATAATGAAATAGTTATATCTCTTGCTGGAAATCCTAATGTTGGTAAAAGCAGTATTTTTAATATTTTGACAGGAATGAATCAACATACGGGAAACTGGCCTGGAAAAACTGTTGGAAATACAATAGGTTCATATAATTATAAAAATAAAAAATTTACAATAGTTGATATACCAGGTACATATTCTATACTAGCAAATTCAAATGAAGAACTTATAGCCCGTGATTTTATATGTTTTTCTAATGCTGATATACATTTAGTTGTTGTGGATGCTACTAACATAGAAAGAAATTTAAATTTGTTGTTACAAATATTAGAAATAACTAATAATGTTATATTATGTATAAATTTAATAGATGAAGCCAAAAAGAAAAAAATAGAAATAAACGTTAATAAATTAAAAAACATATTAAATATACCAATTGTTATGGTAAGTGCCAAAAAAAATATCGGAATAAATAAATTAAAAGATATAATATATAATTATAAAAATAATAATGATAGTTTTAAAATAGATTATGGAAATGTATTAAATAATGAAATTATAAAAATCGAAAACTATTTAAATTCAAATTATAAATTTAAAATTAATTCAAGATTTTTAGCTCTTAGATTACTTGAAAATGATAACAATATTTATAAATCACTAAATAAATACTTAAAATATAATTTTAGGAATGACAAAGATTTACAAGCAATAATATATGAAAGTAGAAATATAATAGAAACAAATAATATTAAAACTTACACTATTAGAATGTATATAGTATCAAAAATTATTAATTTATCTAAAGATATATATAATAATACAATAACATCAGAATACAATATAGAAAAAAATAAAGATAGAATAATTGATAATGTATTAACATCTAAAATAACTGGTATACCAATAATGATTATGATGTTAATGATTATATTTTGGTTAACTATTGCTGGTTCTAATTATCCATCTGATCTATTAACTAATTTATTTCAAATAATTGGTAATAAATTATACGATATATTTAATTTATTACATATACCAAATGTAATAACTAGTTTTTTATTATCGGGTATATATAAAACTGTAACCTGGATAATTGCTGTCATGTTACCACCAATGGCAATATTTTTTCCATTATGTACGATTTTAGAAGATTTAGGACTTTTACCTAGAATAGCATTTAATTTAGATAATGTTTTTAAAAAATGTGGCAGTCATGGTAAACAATCACTTACTATGTGTATGGGTCTTGGATGTAATGCATGTGGTGTGATAGGCAGTAGAATTATCGAATCAAAAAAAGATAGATATTTATCTATAATAACTAATAATTTTGTACCATGTAACGGAAGATTTCCAACATTAATTTCAATAATTACAATGTTTTTAATTACTGGATTTAACAATAAAAATATATCGTCAATTATATCAACATTAATATTAACAGGTATTATATTATTAGGTATTATAATGACTTTATTAGTAACTAAATTATTATCAAAGACACTATTTAAAAATGAAAAAACATATTTTATTTTAGAACTACCACCATATAGAAAACCTAATATAATAAAAATATTAATCAGATCAATATTTGATAGAACAATATTTGTATTATCTAGAGCAATAAAAATCGCAATACCAGCTGGAGCACTAATATGGTTTATGTCTAATATATATATAAATAACAATAATATATTATATCATCTAACAACATTATTTGATCCAATTGGTCACTTTTTCGGATTAGATGGAACAATATTTGTCGCATTTTTGTTAGGTTTTCCAGCAAATGAAATAGTAATACCATTAATAATAATGAGTTATACAAATACAACTACTTTAACTGAAATAAGTAATTTAGCAACTCTTAAAACTTTATTTGTTAATAATGGATGGACCATAACAACAGCAATATGTACTATGTTATTTTGTTTATTTCATTTTCCATGTGGTACTACTATGTCAACAATAAAAAAAGAAACCAAAAGTAACAAAATTACTTTGATTTCATTCTTAATTCCTACCATTATAGGATTACTACTATGTTTTTTAGCAAGAATAATAATAAATACAATTATTTGATTTCTCCAAATTCAATATCTTCTTCTAACATATCACCATAATTTGATATGAAATGAGCTAACAATATTTGAAGCATTTTTTCATCTACTACTTCTTGAATATAAATGTCACCATTATTATTTATTTCCTCAAAAAATTTATACTCATTAGTGGTGCTATTATCTTCTTTTTTATATTCAACAGCCATAAAATATTTTTTACCTTCAACAATAACATTATCGAGCAAAATATATTCCTTACCTGTTTCTAAAGTAATTATAGTATCGTTATTCATTAAACCAACCTCTTTTTTCCAATATCCAAACTATTTTCTCTTTTAGCATTAAGTTCTATTTCAATTAATCTATTTGATTCATTAATAGTTTTATTTAGTGTATTAATAGTATTACACATTTTAATAGATGTTACTATAGTATTAATAGTATTAGCGCTCAATCCTTCTTGTGATTTTTGTATAATATCATTTATATAATTTTTCTTTAACTTATCAATTATTATTTCACTATTTAATATTTGATTTATTTCATCTTTAGAATTAGCATTTGATATTGAACTAATAATATTATCTAGTTCATTCTTATCAAATCCCATATTATTAATTTGTTCAAGTGTCACTTTTCTATATTCTTCAAAATCACTATCTTTATTTTTATTTGTTTTATTTTTAATAAATCTACCTAATCCTTTTTTTCTTTTTTCATTTTTATCTTTCTTTTTATCTTTTATTTTTTGTCGTATGTTTTTATACATTTCTTTAGAATCAGACATTGTATTTTCTATATTGATGTCCTGTTTTTTTCTTTCAATATTATTTTTAATATCATTTAATTTATCTTTAGCATTATTAATTTTTTCATTAATTGAAACTTTTCTGTTCTTTGTTTTATCCATATTTCTTTCTTTCATTTGTTTCTTTACTTTTTTAAATTTTTTAGCTATTAATGTTGTTAGAGCTGCAGCACCGCCAACATTAACCGCTATCGAACTAATTGTTTGTAGTATTGTACCACTAATAGCATTAGCATTAATTGCAATTGCTTCCCCAGCTACATTAGTCATTGACCACACTCCAGATGCAGCAGAATAACTAACATCTGCAAGTGGCGACAAATTAGTAATAAAGCCAAGACCAGTATTTATACCATGAAGAACGGTTTGCATAGCACTAGGCAAATAATGCCATGCAACAGAATTTAAATACATGATATTAGGTAATATATATGGAGAAACAGTAATAGCAACAGCAGCAATACCTGCACCTATTAAAATCTTTTTCCAATGGCGTTTTAAAAATGATGGCTTTTGGTTAACAACTTTTACCGGTTCTGGACGCACTTCAGGAGTAGGTTGTTTAACTTCAGTTGATATTTCATTATTATTATTATCTTTAACAGTTAATTCAACGTTTTTTCTATCCCTTAAATTACGTGCACTTTCCAATACATCATGTGCTTCTCCTAAATTTTTACAATTATTTAATCTATTAATGAATGATGCTTTTACTTGTTCATCAAAAGGCATATTATTAATTCTGTCAGTTGCAAATTTTATATAATCTTCTAAATTTATAACATATCTTATATCTCCACCAGTATAAACATCGCCTTGAACTTGTTTTTGATCATTTACATTTTGATTTGAATTAGGGCTAGTGTTTGTGTTAGAAAACTCTGCTTCGCTTTTATTAGCAAATTTAGAATCCCACCACTTATCATATTTTTCTTTACTTGAATCATTATAAAATATTTCATTATACATTTTATTAAAATATTTTGCCCTTTCTCCATCTGCTTCTACAAGATCCGGATGATATTGTTTCATTTTATTCCAATATGCACGTTTTATTTCATTTGATGAAGCGTCTCTTGACACACCTAATTCTGCATAAGCATCAATACCGTTATTTATCCAGTCACGATAATCCATATTAATCACCTTTCCTATTTATCTATTTTGAGTATATCATATAATATTTTACAAGTCAATTTTATTTATGTTAAATATATACACAACATAATTGTTTTACATATAAAACAATTATAATATAATAACAAAAATCTTGTAATTTGTCAAACATATATTTGCTATAAACCTCGTTTCTTTTTTATGAAACGAGGTTTAATTAATTTAATCAATATATAATATGTATGGATTGGTTTTTTCTCCGGTTCCATTACAATATAATACATCAGCTTTTAAATTTATTACTGGCGCAACACTCAATCTTATGCTATATGTGCTAAACATAAAATAGCTACTACTATCTACAGTAAATATTGTATTATGATTGTTTGAAAAATCATATGGGGTTCCAAACCAACAAGAATCTCCTTTATATAAATATATATAGGGATTATCCATACGATATCTTACACCGGCAAACGACGCTCCATCTGCAGATAATAGTCCAATTTTTAAGCTATATTCTCCACCATACGTTTTTGTAGTATTTGGACATATAAATTGTGGTGTTTTATTTGTCATTAGTCTTCCAACAGCTCCATAATGTATATTTGTTCCCTCAGCATTTGTTATTGATGTATCATTACAATATCTTGTAGTTGCAACTAAATTATCATATTCGCCCATGTTTTCTTCATACCAATTTTCTAAATATGTTTTAATCGTACTATTTGTTCCATCTTGAACATTTGGCGCACTATTATCATATGTATATCCAGCATATTTTTCATTATTTCTACCAGCATTATTGAATTGAACATCATCAATCATATCGACACTGC
>CALVSV010000049.1 GCA_944359595.1 uncultured Bacilli bacterium | reverse complement strand
AACTAGCCAATAATAAAACCGAAATTAGAGTTTCTTTATCAGCATTAGATACTAAATCTCAACTTGAAAAAAGATTAAAATTTCTTATAGAATATAAGAATATGGGTGGAATATCCGTTCCATATTTAATGTCCTCTAAATATAAAAATAATATATTAAAAAGTAATCAAGAATATATAATTAACTATATTATGGAAAACAATTTTATTGCAGGTGAGCACCCTCTTAGAATTGAAAAAGACAATCCACTCTTCTCTGAATTAGATAATGATGGTTTTTATCATCCTCTATACAAAAATCAATATTGGTTTGGACGTATATTAAATAATATAGAAAATTTTGTATTACCTCCGCCAACTCACTTAAGAGAAGATTATAGTTTAAAATTTAACAATTTGACTGATTATCAAAATAAATTTAATAAAATATTCACTAAAAACAACTTACCAACATATTACGAATTAAAAGAAAATAAATATACGAAGGAGATGTTTGATCATGCAGCATATAATACAAAAAAATATAAATGAAAATTATGATATTGATAAGATTTATAAAGAAATTTTAGAAAAAGGATACTCATTATTTAATATAGGAAAGATTGCAAAAGACGAATTTTTAAATTTTTGTTATAACTTTGGCGAAGTTATTCCATCCGGAAGAAATAAAAGATTAGTAGATGATATTTTTATAAATGATGGAACAGGCACGGAAAAGCTTCCTTTCCATACTGATAAAACTTATTGGAGAATACCTCCTAGATTCGAAATTTTATATGTAAATGATGTAAATAACATGAACTTAGGTGAAATTACTTTAGTGAGTTTAATGGATGCATTTAATTCATTGTCATCGAGCGAAAAAGAAAATATTATGTTATATCAAAGTGAATACAAAAATCCACCTAATAGAGATAAAGGTGAGAATCCATGTGCAAATTTTATAAATACAATAGATGGAAAGATTGAATTTTTTAGATATAGATTAGATATTTTTGATTCGAATAAAAATGAAATAAAAAAAATGAAAAAGTATATTGAAAATGAAGATAATATTACATATATAAAATATAAAAAAGGTGATATTTTAATACTTGATAATTGGAAATATGCTGCAGGACGGAATAATACAATTTGGGGGGAAAATGGATTTAGACATTTGTTTAGAACGTTAATTATTTAATTAAAATCAGTACTTTTATACTGATTGTAAATGGTAAAATAAAATGGGTCTTGTGCAAAATACGTGACATTTTATAATTTATATGGTATATTATTAATAAGAGTAAATTGAGGTGTAAATATGGATGAACAAATAAAAGCATTGGATTCTAAATTAATAATTTACGATAGAAAAGATTTTGAAAATGAAATACATGTTTATTGCGAAAGATTATATGAAGATAAGCATATTCATCAGACTACTATAAAAAAAATAAATGATATTCCTTTTAACGGAAAGAAAGTTATTATACATTTAAAAACAAAAAGATTTAAAAATACATTTGATAAAACCTCCAATAAGAAAACAATAACAGAAAGTTTTGAATTTTTGAATGATACAAGAAGAAGAACAAAGAGACTTGAAGAAACACTATATAATTTAACTAAAAATCAAAGTTTTAGTGCATCAAGTGAATATGCTAATAAATTTATTACAAGTATTTCTAGATACAGTTTAGTTAGAATGGTTTTAAAAAAAACGAAACAGTAGATTATAATAATATAGAAATAGCTGGTCTTGATGATGTATGCAAAAGAAAAAGAACAGAATATTTTACAATATTGGTTAATTTAGTAACTAGAAAAGTTGTAGATTTAATAGAAGGTAGAACTATTGAAACTGTAACTGAATGGTTAAAAAAGTTTTCTAACCTAAAGATAGTTAGTAGGGACGGATCAACAGCGTATCGTTCTGCAATAGAGAAAACTAATCCAAATATTATTCAAGTCAGTGATAGATTTCATGAAAAAAAAGCTTTATCAGAGGCTTTAGAAAAATGTATAAAAAGATTGTATAATAAAAAGATTCTAGTTGTTCAATGTGAAGATTGTACAACTACACTGGAAACTAACTTTGATGGAGAATATAATCAACTTTCAACAAAAGAAAAAGAAAACTATGATAGAAAAAATATTGAATTTAAACAAATTAAAGAATATTATAATAAGTGCAATAATTATTCTAAAACAGCAAAAAAATTTAACATTGATTGGAGAACAGTAAAAGAATACTCACATATGGATAGATTGCCAATAATCAAGAGGAAGGGCACAAGCAAATTGGATAAATATAAAACTATTATTATAGATAACATAGATAAAAAGGCAATAAAAATTTATGAACTATTAAAAAATAAAGGTTACAATGGTACCTATAGAAATTTGCGTTCATATATTTACAAACATAATTTAAAAGTATCTACAATTGATAAAAATAAGTATGTTAATAGGTCATATATTATTGATATTTTACATCACAAAAGCATTTCTGATTTAAAATTAAATAATGAAGAAGAAAAATTGTTAAAATTGCTTTTAAAACAAGATAAAAAATTATCAAAAATTATAGAAATAAGCGATAATTTTTCAATTGTACTTTTTTCGAAAAAAACTGAAAAAATTGAGCATTGGATAGAAGATGCTAAAACTTTAAACATAAGCGAATTAAATACTTTTATTAGAACAATAGAAAATGATATTATTGCAACCAAAAACTCTATTACTTATTTAAATGTAAGTAATGGAGTAACAGAAGGAAAAAATTGTAAAATGAAATTTATCAAAAGAATGATGTATGGGCGATGTACTCCTAAATTATTACGTGCTAAATTATTACAACTTGGTTGAATCACGTATTTTGCACAAGACCCAATAAAATGTAGTAAATCGGAAAAAATAAATGTTGGTTTTCCTACATTGGTTTATCATTTACACTATCTAATTCAAAATTGATATAAAATAATTATTTATTAAATACTAATTTTCATATGCTATAATGGTGAATATAATTATGAAAGTTTGTGTTTATGCTATATGTAAAAACGAAGAAAAATTTATCAATAGATGGTTTGATTCAATGAAAGAAGCAGATAAAATTTTTGTTTTAGATACTGGTTCTACAGATAATAGCGTTAAAAAATTAAAAGAGTTAGGGGTTATTGTTAAAGTGAAAAAATATAAAAAGTGGAGATTTGATAATGCTCGAAATGATTCTTTAAAAATGGTTGATAAAGACACTGATATTTGTGTGTGTACTGATTTAGATGAGATTTTTATAAAAGGTTGGCGAAAAAAATTAGAAGATATATGGGATAAATCTATAACAAAATTAGGATATAATTATAATTGGAATCTAGATAAAAATAATAAGCCAATAGTAAATTTTTATATTGAAAAAATACATACAAGAGAAGATTATAAATGGACTCATCCTGTACATGAAATACTTACGTTTATTGGTGATAAAAAAGAAATTATAAAATATACTGACGAAATTACATTAAATCATTATCCAGATAATAAGAAGTCTAGAAAAAGCTATTTAAAACTATTAGAATTATCTGTAAAAGAAGATTCTCAAGATGATAGGAATATGCATTACTTAGGTAGAGAATATATGTATTATGGTAGATGGAATAAATCAATTGATACATTAATTAAACATTTATCACTTAAAAGTGCGACATGGAAAGATGAAAGAGCTGCGTCAATGAGATTTATTTCTCGATGTTATATTAATTTAAAAAGATATGAAGAAGCTAAAATGTGGCTTAATAAAGCTATTGATGAAGCACCTTATTTAAGAGATGCATATGTTGAGATGGCTCTACTAGAATATAAGTTAAATAATTATGAAAAAGTAAATTATTATTGTTTGAAAGCTCTAGATATAAAAACACATCAAAAAACATATATAAATGAGCCATTTAGTTGGGATAATACTATCTATGATTTATTATCTGTTGCGCAATTTTATTTGGGTAAATATCAAGAGGCACTAAAAAACGTTAATATCGCATTAACGTATGATATAAACAATAATAGATTATTAAATAATAAACAAATTATAGAAAATAAAATTAATTATAAGATTTAATATTATTAAACTTATAACTTATTAGTTCATTATATAAATCATCTAATAAAAATAGGTAATTATTAAAAATCATTTGTTTCTCAATTAATTCATTTATTTTTTGATTATACCAGTTTATTTTTTCTAATATCGACCATTCATTATTACATTGACTTGTATTGTTAGAAAGTTGTTCACTTTTTATAAATGCAATAATACTACTATATTTATTTTTGATTTTTTTATATTTATCATTTAATTTTTTATTAGATGATTTTAATATATATTCGATTTTTGTATGTAATAAATTAATTGTATTTATATATTCTTTACTATTGGTTTGTGAAACATAGAATTTATATTCATGTATTAAATATGATAATTTTTTTCTAGCAGTTGTTAATTCTATTGATTCTTTTTCATTATTCAATACAATAAGTTCTTTTTTTTTACTTTTTATTTTGTTGTTTAATTTCTGTTTTAAATCATTATATTCTAAATATATTATATCTAAGTTTTGAGTTTTATTTTTAATATCCTTAATATCATTTAAAAGAGATAGTTCTGTTTTAAAAATATTATCGATATCTAAACTTCTTTTTTTGTCTCTTTTAATATCATCAAATTCATCTCCAAATTCATTGTTAAAATCATTTAAATAAGAATTAAAATTCATATAAATCACCTTCCATAAACATAATACTATTATTCGTTGTAGTATTTTATCGAATTAAGATTTTAATTAAATATATTGTTTTATATTTATAAATTTTAACTTATATGATAGAATATATGTATTAATAAATTTCTTATGAGAGGGATGATTATAATGAAAACAGTTAGAACTAGATTTGCACCATCACCAACTGGATATATGCATATAGGTAATTTAAGGACAGCTATATTTGAATATTTGATCGCTAAAAAAAATAATGGGCAATTTATATTAAGAATAGAAGATACTGATCAATCAAGAAAAGTAGAAGGTGCGATAGATTTTATATATAAAACATTAGAATTATGTAACTTTAAAATAGATGAGGGTCCACAAAATGAAGGCAAATATGGTCCATATATACAAAGCAAAAGAAAAGATATATATTTAAAATATGCTTTAGAATTAGTCAATAGTGGAAAAGCATATTATTGTTTTTGTACAGAAGATGATTTAAATAAAATGCGAAAAGAAGCAGAAGAAAAAAAACAAGCATTTTTATATGATGGTAGATGTAGTAAACTAACACAAAAAGAAATTGAGGAAAAACTTAAACGTGGTGAAAAATATGTTATAAGACAAAAAATGCCAAAAGATGGTTTTACGATAGTAAATGACTTAGTTCATGGTGAAGTAAAAATTGATAATAAGGTATTAGATGATCAAATATTAATTAAATCTGATGGATATCCAACATATAACTTTGCTAATGTAGTTGACGATCATTTAATGAATATTACACATGTAATAAGAGGACATGAATATTTGGATCAAACTGCAAAATATAACTTGTTATATGAATCGTTTGGATGGGAAATTCCTACATACATTCATGTAGCGATGGTACTTGGTAGTGATGGTACAAAATTATCTAAACGTAATGGTGATGCATCATTTATGGATTTATATAATGAAGGATATTTGCCAGAGGCAATCGTTAATTATTTAGTTCTTTTAGGGTGGAGTCCTAAAACTAATCAAGAAATATTTTCTATGGATGAATTAATTAAAGAATTCGATCCAAAAAGGATTAATAAGTCGTCTAGTCAATACGATGTAAAAAAACTTAATTGGATTAATTCACACTATATAAAACAAATGAATGATGAAAAATATTATGAGTTTGTAATACCATTCCTAGAAAAAAAATATGATATTAGTAAAAGGGATATAAATTTCATTAGAAATTTAGTAAAATTATATAAAAATTCTATATCTAAAGGTATTGATATTATAGATGAAGTAGAACTATTCTTTAAAGATGAAATAGATTTAAATAGTGAAGAAAAGGAATTTATGAATCAAGATGGGATTGATAACACTATCAGTATATTTAAAAAATATATTGAAAATATAAATGATTGGAGTGTAGAAAATATAAATACTGCAATTAAAAACACAAAAAATGAAGCAAATGTATCTGGTAAAATGTTGTATATGCCTATAAGAATTAAAGTAAGTGGTCAAATGCATGGACCAGAACTTGATGAAACAATATATTTATTAGGTAAAGACAAAATATTAGAAAGATTGAATAGTTAACATATTTATACCATAATTATTTAGTATATTATAAAGGGGTGGTATTAATGAATTTATATAATACGTTGACTAAAAAAATAGAAAAACTGATTCCACATAAAGAAGGCGAAATTAATATGTATACTTGTGGACCCACAGTATACAATTATGCTCATATTGGTAATTTAAGAACATATATTTTTGAAGATGTTTTAGAAAAAGCATTAAAATTAGAAGGTTACAAAGTAAACAGAGTTATGAATATAACAGATGTTGGTCACATGACCGATGATGGTGATGATGGCGAAGATAAAATGAGTAAAGCATCTAGATTAACAGGTAAAACGCCTATAGAAATTGCTTTATTTTATACAGAAGCATTTTTTAAAGACTTGAAAAAACTTAATATAAGAAAGCCTAATATCATTGCGAAAGCAACTGATAATATTAACGAATACATAAAAATAATAGAAGGATTATTAGAAAAGAGATATGCATATATTTCTAATGGCAACGTATATTTTGATGTAACAAAATTTAAAAATTATTATGAATTGTCTGGTAAAAATCCAGATGAATTAAAAATAGCTGTTAGAAATGATGTAGAGGAAGATACATATAAAAAAAATCCATTCGACTTTGGATTGTGGATGACAAATTCTAAATTTTCCAATCAAATACTAAAATGGAATTCTCCATGGGGGATAGGATATCCTGGTTGGCATATTGAATGTAGTGGAATAGCAATCAAATATTTAGGTGAATATTTAGATATACATTGTGGGGGTATTGATTCAATATTTCCACACAATACAAACGAGCTTGCGCAAAGTGAGGCATACTTAGGACATAAATGGTGTAACTATTGGTTGCATGCAGAGCATTTAAATGACAGTACTGGAAAAATGAGTAAATCAAAAGGTGAATTTTTAACAATATCATTATTAGAAGATAAGGGATATGATCCGCTTGCATATAGATTGTTTTGTTTACAATCACATTATAGAAATCAATTGTTGTTTTCGTATTCTTCACTTGATATAGCGCAAAATACATATAATAAATTAAAAAATAAAATTAGAAGTTTAATATTAGTGTCAGGCGATTATTATGATGAGAAAATAAATGATTTATATTATAATAAATTTATAGAAGCGTTAAATGACAATATTAATACATCTAATGCATTAACAGTATTATATGATGTATTAAAAGATGATGACTTGTCGGCAGAAAAAAAATTAAAGTTGGTAAGTATTTTTGATAAAGTATTATCGTTATCATTATTTGAGTTTGAAGAAAAAGAAATAGATGAAGATCTAAGATATGAAATTGAATTAAAGATTAAGCAAAGAGCAAAAGCAAAGGTAAAAAAAGATTATGATACCGCCGATAAAATTAGATTAGAATTAGAAAATAAGGGAATAATACTTAAAGATACACGTGAAGGAACTGTTTATGAAATAAGGAGGAATTAAATGTATAGTATTTTATTTATATCTATTGGTATAACTTTACTTGCACAATTATTTATAAATATAAATTATAGTAAATATAAAAAAATAGGAACTAACACTGGTAAAACCGGGTTTGAAGTTGCTAGAGAGATACTAGATAAAAATGGATTGAGTGATGTTTATGTTGTTGAAACTGCTGGTAATTTAACCGATCATTTTGATCCTAGGAGGAAAACAATAAGATTATCAAGTGATATTTTTCACGGAGCTACTATAGCTTCAAATGCAGTTACAGCACATGAAGTAGGGCACGCAC
>CALVSV010000048.1 GCA_944359595.1 uncultured Bacilli bacterium | reverse complement strand
TCGATATCAACCATACTATTAACTAAATATACATCATTTACTATATATTTTTCTTTTTCAAAAAAATTATTTTTATTTAATTCTTTTTTTAATGTTTCATAATTAGTATTAACTAATACAGTTATTTCTGTTTCCATTTTCATAACTTTCACCTAATCAATATTATAAAATATTTAAAAATTATTGTCAAAATAAAACAAATCTATGTCCTCACATAGATTTATTAATAGTCATATATACCATGTATTTTTTGTTTTTCTGTTTCTGTTAAATCGTCCATTTCCCATTCTTCATCAACTTTTGTTAATGTAAGTTGTAATGTATATTTTATTTTTTCTTTTGCTTTCTCCATTTCATTTAATTTATAACTATTATATGCTGTTTTATCATATTCTCCGTTTTCAAGAACAAATTCGTCTTCGTGTTCAGATAAATATTCTTCTGCATTACTGATTGCAGTAGCAAAATCAATAACTTCTATTTCTACTTCTACGGTTGCATTATCTCCATCAATTGTTTCGTTTTTAATTTCATATGTTAAATTTTTATATTGATTTGAGATCAATTCCTTATATCTTTTCTTTTCTTCATCAGTTAAATCTTCACTATTAATAGTATTGTTAAGATCTTCTTCTACATCAGTATCAAACATTTGATATTTTGATAAAAATTCTTCCACCCTTTTTGTTGGTGTATTGCTTACTTGATCACACGCTATAACACAAAATGAAAATAATAATAAAACACTTAAGAATAATAAACTTTTCTTTGCTTTCATAATATAATTCCTCCCGTTTATATTATGGATAATATTACCTTATTTATACTAAATAATTAATAAAATAATTAGTGCGATTAAAAAAGATAATAAAATGTTTTTAGGATATTTTTGTTTAATTGCTTCAGGAATTAACTTTACAATAGATAAATATATCATCATACCAGCAACAACTAATAAAATAAAATTTAAAATAAAATCATTCAAATAATTTTTAAATATTAAAAATATTAATAATCCACCAATTGGTTCAGACAAACCAGATATAAAAGTATAAATAAGAGCTTTTTTTCTAGAGTGAGTACCATAATATATTGGTAATGATAGACTAATACCTTCAGGAATATTATGACAAGCAATAGCTATAGTTAAAGATAGACCTAAATTAATATTTTTATAGGAAGACATAAACGTAATTATTCCTTCTGGTAGATTGTGTATAATAATCGCTATCATAGAAAATATACCTATCTTATATAAATTATTATTATTCTTTAATTTATTATTAGTGTTCATATAATTATCTAAAATAAACGTTATAAATATACCAAGTAATATAACTAATATTAAGAATTTTATAGTATAAAATTTTGAAAAATAATTATATGCGTTTGGTATTAAATCTGTAATAGATATTCCAAACATTATAGTAGCAGAAAACATTAAAGAAAACGATAAAAGTTTATTAATGTTTTTAAATTTAAAAAATATTAATATAGATCCTAGCATTGTTGATAAACCAGATATAGTTGTAAGTATTAGTGGAATACTAATTGTCATCATTTATTTTTACTAAGTTCTACAATATTATTCCATGTTACTGCACCAACTATTCCAGTATCTTCAATTCCAAATTTTTTTTGTAAATATTTAACAGATTGTTCGGTTAAATCATCAAATATACCTGTAACTTTAACTCCTGGTATTTCTTTTGTATTTTCACAAATTATATATAAAAAATTTTGAAGTCTAAGTACGTCAGGTCCGCTCATTCCTTTAGAAATAAAATATCCTGGATATATTTCATCTCTATAAATAATATATTCTTCTGGGATTGAATTTAGTGTTTGTTCATATGCTTCTCTTATACTACGCCATGTGTTTGCATCTACAATACCTGTTACTGGAATACTATATTCTTCTTGAAATGATTTTACTACATTTTTAGTATCCTCATTAAACTTTTCACCAGTTAAGTCTAAAAATAGTATATTATTATTAAAATATGATATTACATTTAACATATAATTTAAAGTTCTAATACTATAATCTACATCATTAATTTGTAATTGTTTTTTAAACAATAATTTTACATCGTCTATACTTATTCCTTCTGAATAAAGATCTGCAATTTTTTTAACAGCATTATATATATATTTTATTTTATACCATGTTGCTTTATCTACTATACCTGTTATTGGTAAATTAAATATTTCTTGAAATTTTTTTACTGCTTCTTCTGTATCAACAGTAAAATATACTCCTTCCTCTTTTATTTTAGGAATTGCCGGATAATTTTGAGATATTCTATTAAGCTGTAAATTAAGTGTTCTAACATAATCTCCAATCACACCAATTCTTAGTGGAAAACCAGGATAAGTCATAATATTAGGCTCTACAGGTGCATTTTCTATAATTTTTATATTATCGCCATAATAATATTTTAAAATTTCTTCATAATTTTTACCTTCATTAGCAAGATCTACAGTTCCCCACTGGGATAAGCCATTACATTTTGTTAATTTTCCATCACAATATGTTGCAAATAAAGGTTGCACTTGATTTCCAGAAACAATATAATTATTAAATATATCATCAACTATTTGAGAAATATTTTCGAAAAATTGACTATTTTCATTGAATGCTTGATCATATATAGGATCACTTGTAATATCAAAACTATATCCTTGAGATGGATACCACTCATTATATATTCTATTTAAAGCAAACGATATTTGAGCTAAAATATTAGCCTTTATTGCTTCTTTTGGCCAATTAGGGTATATTTCATTTGATGCAACATTCTTAATATATTCTTGAAATGGTACCGTTATATTTTTTGCAGCTTCATTAGGTGCGCCAAGGTGAACTACTATCTCAGTAGGTATTATTGGATATCTAATTTCCATTATCTTTTGCTCCTTCTATATCTATTTTAGGAATCATTTTAACATACTGTATAACTTTAATATCACCAAACATAGCTATTTTATATTTTTTTATAGTTTCAAAATCATCATTAATTGCAGTTAAATCATAAATAGTATATTTTAATTCATTATCATATGAAGCATTTAATATTGGATTAGGTGCAGGTAAACTAACGTTGTCAATAATTCCGCTTGATGATGTAACACCTTTATAAAATAAAACATCATTATTATCGATATTTTTAGTTATAAGCACTTGTGTATTTGGTATAGGTATGGATTCGTTTGCAGTAAATACTTCAACTTTTAATGTACCTAAACTTGGATTATCTTGTAAAAATTTTTCGTATTCTTCAGTTTCTTTAAACTTTTCTAATAATATAAAATTCATATCTTATTCCTCCTCTATCTTTAAGATTTGACCTATATCTAAATTATTAGAATTTAAATTATTTAACTTTTTTAAATTATCAACAGTAGTATTAAACTTTTTAGCTATTTCATATAAATTATCACCCTTTTTAACTGTATAAGTTTTATATGTTACTTCAACATAATTATCTCCATAACACTCTTTTATTTCCGTATTATCGTATTCATTATTTTTAACTAATAGTTCTTGACCAATATTTAACGAATTAGAATTCAAATTATTTAATGATTTTAATTCATCTACTGTCATATCATATTTATTCGCTATAGAATATAAACTATCTCCTCTTCTTACTATATATGTAATATAGTAATTTGTATTTATTGGTATTGATGTTGAAATAGGAATTTTTATGATTTGACCTATCCCTAAATTATTTGTTGTTAAAGAATTTATATTTTTTATATCATTTACACTAGTATTATATTTATTAGCTATAATATAAAGATTATCCCCTCTTCTTACTTTATAATTTATATAATCTAAATTACTATTACTTGAACTTGGTATATATATTATTTGACCTATATCTAAATTATTTGAACTTAAATTATTAAATTGTTTTAATTCATCTACACTAATATTATATTTAGAAGCAATATTATATAAATTATCATTTTCTTTTACTATATATTCCATAGTATTATCACTTTTTGGTATATTAAGTTTTTCTCCAATAACCAATTCATTACTATCTAAATTATTTAATGATTTAATTTCTGAAATTGGTATTCCAAATTGTTTACTAATACCATATATCGTATCACCAGATACGTTTTTTATGTAACATTTTTAAATGTAAATATGATATCTATCGTTTTGTCTTGATAGATATAAATTTTTTCAACTAAATTTATTATCAATTCTCTAGTTGGATTTTCAAATGATAAAAATTCATTAATATATTTTTCTATTTGTCTTTTGTCTATTTTATTAGATTTATTATTTTCATTTTTAAGATTATAAATACTTAATTTATTATTTTCGATTTTCTCTTTTAGATTTTTATTAATTCTTATATATTGTTCTTCATCAATAATACCCTTTAACATATTCATATAATTTTTATCCAAAGTTTCAGTTAATTTATTGTTTGCAAATTTTAAACTTTCTATTTGCTTTTTAATTTCTAAAGTATTATCTATAGGATTTATATTATCAATAGATTCTTTTACTTTATTTATATCTAAATACTTTTTGTATATTGCTTTTATATTATCTAAAATAACTTTTTCTAAATTTCCATAATTGTTTGTATGAGTTGTGCACACATGATATTTAGAATATGTCCTATAATAATCACAAGTTGTATAACTTCTTCCAGTTTTATTTTGATATCTAATTGTTATTCTGTGTTTACAATCTCCACAATATAAAAGCCCATCTAATAAATAAAATCTTTTCTTTTCTGGTCTTTTAACATTTTTAGGTAGTAATGATTGTACGTAGTTAAATGTTTTTCTATCAATTATTGCATCATGGGTATTTTCAACTATAATATAGTTATTAGGACTATTTTTAACCATCTTTTTAAGTTTATAATTAATCTTTTTAGTTTTACCTTGCACTGCATCACCTACATAAATTCTATTAGTTAAAATTGCTTTAATAGTTGTATCAACCCATACTCCATATTCTTGAGATATGCAATTTTTATTCCAAACATAGTTGTAGTAGGATGCAGGTGTTTTTATTTTCTTTTCAGTAAGATATTGTGCTATAGAGTGGTAGGTATTACCTTTTAGTGCTAAATCAAATACCAATTTAACAGTATCTGCTTGTTCAGCATTTATTACTAAATGATTTTTATTTGTTGGATCTTTCATATAACCAAAAGGACATCTACCAGAAACATATAATCCTTCTTTCATTCTAGAATGCAAACTTGTTTTAATTTTTTTAGAAATATCTTTAGCATACATATCATTCATTATCGCTTTAAAAGGCGCAATATCATTATTAGTATTATCTGTAAATGTGTCTATACCATCATTAATTGCGATATATCTAATATTGTTATTTGGAAAATACTTTTCTATTAATTCACCTGTACCAATATAATCTCTACCTAATCTAGACATGTCTTTAGTAATAATCATATTGATTTTACCAAGTTCAATATCTTTCATCATTTTTTTGAATGCTGGTCTATCAAAATTAGTTCCTGAAAATCCATCATCAACATATTCATCTATTACTGTGTAATTATTTTCTTTAACATACTGTTTTAGTAAACTTCTTTGACTAACAATACTATCAGATTCTAAATTACCATCATCTCTTGATAATCTTATATATATTCCTACTTTAAAACTATTGTTCATAAGTCTTAACTATTTCTCCTTTCATTTTTATAATAATGAGTAGACTTTAATGGTAGATCTAAATTTAAAATATTATAAGTATTATT
>CALVSV010000047.1 GCA_944359595.1 uncultured Bacilli bacterium | reverse complement strand
TTATAAATCATACGCTCTGTTCCTTTTGGTAAATCTTTTCTATGCATTGGTACAGTAGTCTGTCTCTTAGTTTCATAGTTAATCATCATCAAATGTGAACCTTTTTGTCTGACTTCAACAAACTCATTTTTTTTAATAGTCTCACCATTTCTTTTGGTGTTATAGGCATAACATTACCTCCCACCATTTATATTTTAACACGTATCTATACGTATCGTCAATTATATTATATATTCTTATCATCTATTTATACCTCTAGATTTGATAATAATTTATATTTATTATTATTCTGGGGATTAGTATATATTCTATCTGTAGAACAATTACATGTTTCAGAATATTTAGAGACTAGTACACCAACTCCACCATACTTTGTTTCAGCTATTTTATCTTTTATTGTTTTAAACTGGCCATCTGTTTGTGAAACAAATAATATTCTTTGATCAAGTATAGGTAATCCAATTTTTTTTATATACTTACCATCTTTGATAACATTTTCATAACTTAACATTTTTGATTTAACACGTTTAAAACTAGCATAAGATCTCTCTAATTCAATAAAAACCAATATATATCTTTCTTTATTTTCTATTAAATATTCTGCTTTAGGTTTAAATAAAATAATAGCATCTGGCATATTACTATTATCTTTAATATAAGCTTCTTTTTCATTTAAAATAAAAGCCACCTCATATTTACTATTACTTTTTTTAAAATTTGTCTCTATACTATCACATACTGTAGCAACCTGTGCTTGATGATACATTCTATATGAACTTGCGTTTACTAAAGCACTAATATTAGTTTCAATATTTTCACCCATACTTGCCATTAATTCTATACCTGCAGAACCTAAAGAAATTATTTTATAAACAGTCGTTTGGTTTATTGTATATTCAGGTGGCACAAATGTTCTTATAATTTTTAAATAATTATATTTAGCTAACTGATTTATTCTTTCCGTTACAGTTCTTTGTTTACAGTCTATTTTATAAAATTTATAAATATAAATCATATCAACAAAATTATGTTTACCTATTTTTTTCATCAATTCAATATCATCATAGTCAATTTTTGGTCTATTTTTATTCCCCATAAATTTCATCTCCTATATCTATCGTATTAAAAATGGCAAAAAAGTTAATATAGTTATAATTAAATAACACATTGAAATAATTGAATTTATTTCATAATACAAGCTCTTTCCATAGTATTTCTTTTCACTAGCTTTTTTTTGTATTGGCAATACATATTTATATATTAATATCAATCCCAAACATAAAAAAATAAAAATGGTTCCATTTATTCCATAACTATTTTTAAATAATTCAATTATATTTTTTATAATAGTTTGTAAACTGATTAAATATGGACTAGGCATACCAAAAATTTTTGTACTTATAATCATCATGAATTTAAAATATCCATATAAAGAAATAATGGAAAAAACAAATAAAAAAGGTTTTCTGTATTTATATGGCATTATTTTTAAAATCCTATTTTTGATAATATACATTAAATAACCAGTATTTAATCGTCCCATAAACTTTCTCCTACATCTTCATCTTCTTTTTTCTTATCAACTGATTTATTAAAATGTTTTTTATACACAATTCTTTCAGCATTCTCTCTACTCATAAAATCTCTAGCCATTAATTCATAGGCAAATTTTCTATTTTTATCTAGATTTACTTGAACTTCATTAGAATTTCTATGGTCTACTAATTTTCCATTTGTATATCTATATGGTGGTTTTGCTTTAATTAAAATACTTCTTTCTTTTCCACCTTCTTCTGTTGATAAATAACCTACAAATGTTGGTAATTTCATTAAATCTTCTTTACTAACATCTCCAGACGGAATATTTTTCTGCAACGTCATAGCAGCAGATTCTTTTTGCTTAAAAGAAATAAATGTATTCATATTACCCATTAATTGTTTAAGATAATCAGGATCAAATTGTTCAAGAAATTGAGTAATCAAAAAAAGTCCTAATCCCCCTTTACGTGATTTTGCTCCAATTTTTGGGAAAATAGGCATCTGCATATCATGTGCTTCATCGATTAATAGTAAATGAATCATAGAAAAATCAGGACGTGCTAACGAAGTTAAATAATATTGTGTTGTCAAATAACCACAAATTACTTTAATATCAAATTTACTTAATCCCTTTAAATTAAATAAAATAATATACCCTTCATCCATCCACTTTCGAATATCTTTTAGGAACTCATACTTATTAGGAAGACCAAACATTAATTTTTTTTGTCTAGTATTTTTAAATGGATTAAGACGATTTAATATCGGATCTACTATCGATTGATTAAATCTTGTGTTTTTTAAAAAATCAATTTCATCAGTTGCATATATATCCCTAGATAAGCGTCTAATTAATTCTTGTCTAAAAGTATCATCATTTACATTAAATATTTCCTGTACATCAAAAATAGAATGATCTTCACTATCCTCCAAAAGCGCTTTTAATGCACTAGACATCATTCTATCAACTTGAATTGTATTTTGATCACCATACAATGATTTAAAAAAATCTAAAGTTTCCGTTGGATCAGACACATTAGAATTTAATAAAGAAATAGGAAATATATAATCATCAATGGATAAATCTATATATCTAATCTTTTTCAATAATTGTTCAATATCATATCCATCATCTTTTAATTTCAAAATTTTATCAATAACCCCTAACGCAGAGGATTCAAGCGGATCGAAAAAAGTAAAGCCTGGTGCACTAATATTTTTTATTTTATCTAACAATAATTGATCTATCCATTCTTCTATTTCAGAAGATTTTCCAGACCCTGTGGTTCCAGATATAAGACCATGTTTTCGTATCTGATCAAAATTTATGTATACTTTTCGTTCAGTTTGAATTGGATGATAATTTGTCCCAACATATACCCCTGGTGCTTTATATTCATTTTCTTTTAATGTTTCCTGTCCTGGGAAAAGATAATTAATTCTTTCAATAATATCCTCATCTTTCCTAAATAATGTTGGTAACTGAAAAATATTAGCCAGCTCATTACCAGATATTGTAATTGGAACAAATTTATTTTTAAACTTAATACTGAACTTTTTTTCATTTGCAGTTAAAGAACATATACTATTCGCTATGTTCATAACATTAGTCCTAGAATATTTAGTATCACCACTTATTTGAATTAAACATTCTATTCCAACATCTGTCCCACTCCGACTAAATTTAAAATTATTTTTTTCAGTTAATGAAACATCTACTACTTTAAAACTGATAGTTATTCTAGTTTTTGGCTGTAGCATTGCTAAAATATTCATAAAAATTGTATCACTTACAAAAATTGCAAATTTCTTTTCTTTATTATCCTTACCACCATTATTAAAATCATATAATGTATCAACAGTTTCATATTTTTTTAAAACAATATCAGTTTTAAAAATAACTGCTTTACTACCTAGCCAAACATTTACTGCATTAATTACTGTATCTTGATTTACAGATTCATTTATCCATAAATAAAAATTTATTTTTCCATTATTATCACAATCAATTATATATTTATAATCAAAGTATTCTTTAAAAAAATTTTTTAATGACAACTTTTTTCTTATTGAACCAATATTTTTAAAAAACATTGTATAGTTTTCTAAATCAAATTGAAAATTTCTTTTTGGTATAATTTGATACAACATATTAATCCTCCTTCTATATAAAGATTTATCAAAATTACTTAATATACAAAAAGAATAGTCAAGCCTTCTATTAACTTAACTATTCTTATAAATTATTATGATATTTTCTTTTTAATAACTTTTTGTATCCATTTAATTAATTTTAATATCCATTGGTAGTAAAAAACAATGAATACTAATGATGTTATTACCAACGCTACGATATTACTCACAACATTCATTTCATATAAAAAACGTATTGATATAACTACAACAATTGCTATTATCAGCTTTATCCATTCCAATTTATTGTTTTTCATAATTATCTCTCCTTTCTGTTTTATTGTAATTATATCTTTCATAGTAATTCTAACTTAGCTATAACAATCTTACAAGTCTACTAAATTATCACAAGTTATGGTATGCTAAATATAGTGTTAATTTAATTAAATCATTATTACAAATTAAAAATGTACCAGTTGGTGGTACATTTTTTAATGTTCTATTCGTAAATTATCAACATCACTATTGTTAATTATCCAATCAACATAATTTTTTAAATCTTCATCATCTTCAAGTGTTAATTGTTTTAATATCTTATTATAGAATTTATCAATCTCTTCTTTCACTTTATTTTTTTCATTTTTAGTAGCTTCTATTTCATCATAATATTTGTTTAAAAAAAGAACATCTGGAACAGTATACTTATCCTTATATCCTATAATATTATACCTAACATAAGCATTAGGAGCTGTTGTATAATGTTTTTCATCAGTTTTAATATTATCTAATATACTTTTAGACATAAAATAAAGTCTAGCTAAATTTAGATTTTCATCATACTCCGCATATATACCATCAACATTATCGACAATATCATCAAAATTACCATCGCACCTTATCGTTACTAAATAAGTATAATCAGTATCAATAAGCCCATCATCTTTAGGAGTAGTCTGCTTTATAACATCTACAACATTTTTTGTTATCTCATCTACTGATGTATAATCTCTTTTTGATGATTCACAGCCAGTTATTACAAATAAAAATAATAACATTACTAAAATTAATTTCTTCATTCCTAATCCCCCCTCTTTTTATAATTATATCATATTAAAATCATCAATTAAATATATAGAATCACCATTTTCCATTTCAACAACAATTCTTTTTTTATCTAAACTAACTGTACAAATATTACTAAATGATATCTTATTCCTATCTAACAATTCATAAATCATTTTATTCGAATAACCTGTTATATTTTTTTCAATTACTAAATCATAATATACATCTTTAGATATTGAATCTTTTATATTTGATTCAATGCTTTTAAATTCATCTTCAGACAAATCAGTTATATTTTCTATGGACACCAATTTCCATGACTCGCCATTTTTAGGTGAGTATATTCTATATAAAAATGGATAACTCTGCTGATTATCAATTGTCACAAATCCTGTTGCATATCCTTTATAAAATCCATCATAATTTACTTCTAACTCATCAATTACCATATTCATTTAAAACCATCCTCGCATTATAAAATTCTTGCATATTAATCTCTGCTAATTCTTCTCTTAAATAAATTAAAAATTCATTATCTATGCATATAATCTCTTTTGTATCTTGATCTAAAATGTTTAAAACCTCAGTAAGACCATTTTTTTGCCAATTAATTTGATCATAAACACTATGTGTATAATCATAGATATAGTATTCATTTTTATACTCAAGAATACTTTTTTTATTATTCTTAAAATCTATATATATTAAAAATTCGTAGTTCATATCATTACCTATATTCAAATCTTTTAATCTAATAAAATTGCTTTAACAAGCCAATTATTACTGTTGTAGCAAGTATAAATATTTAATACCTCTTCATTGCAATTATAAAGAAGCATATTTTCACCTGTTTCTATATCAAATAAGCCATAGCCATCTGTCGAACATTCATTACTATAAATTACCCGATATCGATAAATACAATTACTAAAATTAACTGTAATAATATCATTAATACTCGATTTATAAAGGTATTTTAATGATTTTGTATTATGCCCTCCTAACAAGATTTCTTTTCCCTCACCAAAAATTCCTGCTGCTTCAGTCATTAAACAAATATCGTTTTTATCCACAGCACCTTGAGTTGAACCCACAGTCAAAAATGCATTCTCACATACTTTAGGAATAGATATATTATCTCCTATAATCTCACTAGAAAAATCACTGGTATCATTTAGCTCTTCTATATCTTCATAATTTTCTTTAGTGATATCATTTGTATTTTTCATTTTTATTATCATCTTTAGACCAGACATTTTTGTAGCAACAATACATGTTGTATTTATTTTTTTTATATTTTTCTGATCATCATGATAACATGCCAAAAAAAGAAAAATCACTAAAATAAAACATGATATTTTTTTCATAAAATACCTTCTTTCATCTTATAAACACATTACAATTTCTTAATAAATTTAATCAAAAAATGTACCAGTCACTGGTACATTCTCCTGTAAAAAATAACCAATATCTTTTTAAACAGATATCGTATCAGTATTTATAAAAAAGTGTATCCATGATATAATAATACAGGCTGTCATACCTCCGACCACCGGAAGGAGGTGATTGCCGTGGAGGTATTAAGTTCCATTCTAATCTCTATCATAGCAGGTGTAATTTGCCATTGCATCTGCAAGTGGCTTGATAGAAGATAGCATGACAGCCTAAGCACAAAAAAAGGAACGCTGCAACGTTCCTTTTTTTATTTGCCGTGGCTTAAGTTCCATCCTTGCCTAAGCACATTATATAATATGCCCCGACAAATATCAAGTACACTTAAAATAAAAATTATTTTTCATCAAATACCGTCTTCTTTGGTACATTTCTAACATCATTTATTCTCATATAATAAAAATCAGTTCATATAAAATAACAATATTATATTACAGTCGATAAGGTCGTAATCTATATTAGTATTATAAGGTAATAATGGTAAGTAATCGATAAATAATTTATAGATTAGATAAATAAAAATATATCGATATACCTAAGTTTTATTTATTTTTTACATGGTTATATCTATGGATAGACTGTTATAGGCAGACCATATTTTTTACCATAGCTAAATCCATAAGTTCTATAACGAATGATCACTCAGAATCAGTAAACATGCTAACAGAACATTTAACAATATATTCAACATTATCTCGATTGATCTTCAAATTAATTATTTTCACATTACTGTCTAATTTTACTTCTAAATAATAATTTGTATAGTATAAATCATCATTTTGATTATATTCCATTTTTTCTGCTTTCACATTTAAGTGTAATTTTTTATTATTTTGATCCCTAGCTTCAAATAAATATTCATTACCTATATATTCGCAAGTCTCTAAATAATTGATAGTTATACACTTCCCACTACAAATAAATCCTTGATAATTTAAATTTGCATAATCAAATAATAACACATCATTTATATCAGTATTTGCTCTATAATCAGTTTCAACTATTACTTTATCATCTTTAGTATCAGTATCTATTTTAGATTCATCAATGTTATCAAAATTAATAATAAATATAATCAATAATACTAAAATTACTACAATAATAATTTTTGTTATTTCATTTTCCATTAATTAATAAAGCCTCCTATAGCACATTGTTCTATCCTGCCAATATGAACTATACGAAACAATCTTAACAATATCCCCTGTATTTGGAGCATGTATCATTTGATTATTTCCAATATAAATAGCTACATGTGACGGAACTGTTTCTCCTTTATTCTTTGTAAATAAAATAATATCACCAGGCTGAATTTCATTTTTAGAAATTTCATTTCCCATTAACAATAATTCCTTTGTAGTTTTATTACCAATGTCTATACCGGCTTGATAAAATGACCAACACACAAAACTCGAACAATCAAAAGTATTTTGTAAAGGATCTTTTATCTCATTCATTGAATGACCAGCACCCCATATATATTTACATCCTAATTTTTCTTTAGCTTTTTCAACAACTCTATTACCATAAGATAATTTCTGTTGATTATAGCTTTCAACAGTCATGCTATCGTACACATACAAATTATATTTATCCATATGGCTAATAAGCGTCTCTGAATAATCAAGATCGGTTGCCCATTTTTCTAAACATCGGGCAAATTCTTTTGCATCTCTAATTCCTTCAATTGGATAATTA
>CALVSV010000046.1 GCA_944359595.1 uncultured Bacilli bacterium | reverse complement strand
ATATATAAATATGTAAATGTTTCTTCATCACTTTTAATTATATCCAATACTATATTTATTGCATCCTCTAAATCATAATATCCAACTCTTTTATCATCATCTGCAATATATTTTGAATAATCACTATTCATAATTTCTTTAGGAAACAAAACTTTTGTATTAACATTTAATTTATTTAATTTTGAATCAAATTTATATATATCTTTAGGATAAATATTATATTTTTTTAAATTAACATTATTTTTTCTATCACTAAATAATAAAGTGTTATAATCAATATCATATTCTCTATTATGATTATACCAACCTAACATTCCATGAGTAATAGGGTACATCCCGCTAGCAACACTTGATAAAACACAACCTGTTGAAGTTGGACATACAGTATGCATATCAAGTACTTTATGTTTTCTTAATATATAATTAGATTTTAGATTATCAATTATATTAGAACCCATCCCATCAACTAATATAAACAATGTATGTTTCTTTTTAGGAATTAACTTATCTAATTTTTTCATTTTTGCATTCTTTTTAAATTTTACTCCATATCTTGAGTATAACGTCCTTACTAGATCAATAATATTAATTTTACTATCATCTGGCAACAAAAAATTTTCTTTTTTAAATACATTAATTAAATCATCCATGCTCTCACCTTCTATTTAATTAAAAAACCATCATTTAATTTATTTAACACATAACTATATTTTTTATTATCTTGTGTTTCATAATTTAATTTATTTGCAAAAAACAATAAATTATTTTCTTCTATCAAAAATTTAGAAACATCATATAATACATTAACATCTTGAATACACCCATTATTTTTTAATTTGTACTGTATATATTTTAAAATATTTAATTTTAACTGTTTATATATTTCTTTATTAACTAATATTGCATTAGGTTTAGCGCAATCTTGACCACTATTAAACATTACTGCATCGACTATTTTTTTACTTGCTAAATCTATGTTGGCATCTTTTTCAACAACTATAGGATTTTGCCCTACGCCAAAATATATAAACATTATATCTTTGCTAAGTTTTTTACTTACTTCGATTGCATTTTCGGTTTTACCAACAAAAATTACAACATTTGATTTAGTTACATAATTATCATAAAAATATTTTCTATTATTATCAATTAATTTAATATTATATTTATCTAATTCTAATATCTCATGTAATTGAATAGATTGTTTTAATGTTTTAGTAGATGGTCTATAATAACTTTTATTACTACATAATTTTGGAATAACCACATAAATTATTAAAGAATATAATGGTAAATTCATAGGTAAATACGTACTATTTATATTTGCTTTTGTATCATAATTTTTAATATTCATCAAAGCATTATGACTTAATCGTATTTCTTCTAGTGCAACTTCCTTATCTTCAATTTGTAATAAAGTATCAACAATCTCATCTTGTTTATTAATTAAGGTATTAATAATTTTATCAATCATAGTAAATCTCCATTTTACTAAATATTTTAATAAAAATAACTATATATACAAGTAAAACTGATTAAATTATACATATTATTTGTTTAAAACAATAATTTATTATTTATTTTTATATGAAAAAATACGTTAGGACATAAAAACACATCTGTTAATACAAAACATATTATATATTTCAACGCAAAAAAAATCAATAAAAAAATTATATAATTATCTTATATAATCTAAAAATTTCTTATTTTTTATATATAATCCAGTATATTGTTCATAATATTCTATTAAAAAGTTATTTATTTCTTTAATAACAACATCACTAATATCTAATTTAGTAATTTTATTTATATCAACATAATAAAGCATTCTAATAATTTTAATAGTATTTATATTTACAATAAATTCATTAGTTCTACAATTAGAACATATTAATCCACCACTATTTGATGATAGAGTAATTATATTATTTTTACTACCACATATACTACAACAATTAAGTATTGGCATAACACCTAAATAATTTAATAATTTTATTTCAACAATATTTGTAATAATTTCAGGATTGAATCCCTTGTCTATTTTTTTTACTGCACTTAAAACTATATTAAAAATTTCGCTATTGGATTCATTTTTTATAATTTGAGAAACTAAATCTATTAAATAATACATATATGTTGTCTTTTCTAAATCAAATTTAATATTTTTAAAGTTATCAATTACTTTAACATCTATAAGTGTAGATAACTTATCTTTTTTGTATGAAATATCAAAATAAGAATAATCTAATTTACTAGTACCAACTCTTAGTTTACTTTTAACACTTTTTGCGCCCTTCGCCATTATCCCAATTACGCCATATTCCTTAGTTAAAACATTTATTATTTTACTTGATTCTTTATATGGTGTTTCATTTACCACAAAACCTTCTACTGTTATTTTTTCCAAAATATCACTTCCACTACTTCATATTTTTATATAATAAATAATATTCTATTGCACCTGTTTCCTTAAAAAGTTTCCATAACAATTCTTTTGTTATATTTTCATTCATAATATCACCACTATTATAATGTGATACTATGAATGAAAATATTCATATAATAAAAAAATCCCTATTAAATAAGGGATTAATAAACAAAATGGCGCCTATTGTAGGACTCGAACCTACGACCGATCGGTTAACAGCCGATTGCTCTACCGACTGAGCTAAATAGGCATTTATCTCAAAAGACATACTTATTATATATTTTATAATATGATATGTCAATAATATTGTTACTTTTTTTAAAAAAAATTTTGTTGATCATTAAAATTTGTGATATAATTTTAGTATTGGAGGTAGTTATGGAGTATATTATTACGTTTATAGAAGGTATAGCGTCTTTTATTTCTCCTTGTGTTTTACCAGTAATACCAATATATATTTCATACTTTGGAATAAAGAGCAAAAGTATTAAAAAATCATTATTAAATTCAATAGGCTTTGTAAGTGGATTTAGTATTATATTTATTTTAATGGGAGTATTTGCTAGTACATTGGGAAAATTTATTCATAGATATTCTAATTATATGAATATTATATTTGGTTTATTTTTAATTATTATTGGTCTTAATTATATAGGATTAATATTCATTAAATTTTTAAATAAAAGCAAAGGTATTAAACAAGAAAATAAAGATTTTAATTTTATAACTTCTGTTTTGTTCGGTATTATTTTTTCTTTATCATGGACACCTTGTGTTGGTGCATTTCTTTCATCAGCGCTAATACTTGCTAGTACTACTGGTAGTGTTATAAAGGGAACAATTTTGCTTCTTCTATATTCTCTTGGTTTAGCGGTTCCGTTTGTTGTAACAACATTATTTTTAGAAAAACTAAAGAAAACTTTTGATTTTATAAAAAAACATTATAATATAATTAATAAAATATCTGGAAGTATTTTATTTATATTTGGTTTATGGAAATTAATAGAAGGTATTTTAGGATTTTTTTAGGAGGTAATTATGAAAAAAAATATTAAATTAATAATTGGTATTTGTATATTTATTATTTTAGTTATTGGAGTTATATTAATATATTATTTTAATGAACAACATAAAGAAGAAACCATGAAAAAAGCTAAAAGTGTTGGTATTGTCAAAGTTACAAATTCAAATTTTGAAGAAGAAGTACTTAATGCAGATAAACCTGTTATTCTAGATTTTTCGTCTAATTCTTGTCCTCCTTGTGTTGCGATGCTTACAACATTAATTGACATTGCAAAAAACAATGATAACATTAAAGTTGCGACAATAAATGTTGATTCTAAAGACTCATCTGATATTATAGATGAATATCCAATAGAAGGTACCCCAACAATTATGATTTTTGATCAAGGTGAGGTAAAATCTACACTAGTTGGAGCAGTTAGTGAAGATAAAATACTAAATGAATTAAAGTAGGTGTTTGAATGAAAAAACTATTATTATTATTTATATCATTGTTGATATTAACAGGTTGTAGTGATACTCAAAAACTAACTTGTACTTCCAAAAAAAATGATGGTGATACTAAGACTAATTCAAAATTAGTTGTTAAAGTTAAAAATGACAAAGTTTCTAGTATGACTTTTACTGTAGATATGATTTTTCCTCCAGAATATCAAAGTCAATTACAATCTATGGCTTATAATATACAAGCTAGTAAACCATATATGAAAGTAACTATAATAGATAATGGTTTAAGACTTGTCACTGAAGATGCTGACGATAGTTTTATTGGAATAGATATTGGTCAAGAAATAACATATGATGAATTAAAAGAAGTTTTAGAACTTCAAGATTATAATTGCAAATAATTAATTTTATGTCGAGAAAATATTTGATAAATTAGAATAAATTTAAATATAACAATTGTTTGAGAGGATTATGAAAATAGGTCATGTGATACATCCTCTTTCGTCAATTAGATGTATCACTTATAGCGTTAGAAATTAAGTTTTCTTTCGCTTTTTTAATTAAAAAAAGCTGAATAAAAATTATTCATTTCTACTCAGCACCCATTTATTACTCTCGAAATCTAAAAGTTCGAGTTTCATAACTTATTGGAGCGATAAGTAAGATAATTCGAAACTTATCTTCTAAAAGGAAATAGTTGATAAACAACTAACCTCTATAGGTATTCTAACATAAAGACTATAAAAGTGTAAATAAAAATGTAAAAAATTACATAAATATGATAAAAATGATAAAAATGTGATAGAATTTATATAGGAGGAAATTATATGGAAAAGAAAGATTTATATTTTAATCCGGAACCAATTGATCCCATAACACCTTATGGAAAAGGGTTAGAACCTAAAATTGATCCTAGAACCGATTATGGAAAAGGAATTTTCTATAAAACATGTGATGGAAGAGATGTTGCTACTATGGAAGAAGTTATGCTATATAATCAAATGTTT
>CALVSV010000045.1 GCA_944359595.1 uncultured Bacilli bacterium | reverse complement strand
AACTTTATCAGTTATAGGAATTGCAATACTATCATTACTAATAACATTTTTTATATTTGAAATAATGAGTTGGTATGATTTTGGTAGTCCTATAACAAATGTAGTATTATTTAGAATAATTATATGTTTTGTTATAGTATTTATCATTTTATTAGGGATAATGTCTTTAATAAAAAAATCAAAGAAGAGTTAATGTTATATCTTAAATTATATTTTTTTAGTTATTTTATATACCCTTGAAATGTTTCCTGTAATAAATGACTTTTACATTATATGCTATTAATGTGAAAGGAGAAAATTATGAATCAAGAAAAGATAGGCAAGTTTATTGCTGAATGTAGAAAAAATAAAAATATGACTCAACAAGAATTAGCAGGAAAGTTAGGTGTTTCTGATCGTACTGTTGGTAATTGGGAAAATGGAAGAAATATGCCTGACTTATCATTGTTTAAGCCTTTGTGTAATGAACTTAATATTTCGTTAAATGACTTGCTGAGTGGTGAAAAAGTAACAGAAAACGAATACCAAGAAAAATTAGAAGAAAATATAATCAATACAATAGACTATACAAATAAAAAACTAGAAAATAGAAATAATTTTATTGGCTTGATATTAATAACATTTGGAGTTTTAATCTCAATTACTGCTATTGCAATATTTCCTAGTGAAAGTAGTTGGGGATCTATTTATTCAATTTTTGGTGCAATTATTTCTTTAATTGGAGTTAGTAGATTTACAAAACGTTTAACATATCTGAAAAGATTAATATGTAATTTTAGTTATTTTTTAATATTTGTAGCAGTACTAATGACAATAGATTATATTGGTGTTGTTAATATTCATCAGGCACCAAGATTTTCATTAGTAAAAGTAGCTGGTGAAAATATTATTTATTATGATACACTATTTTATGACGTAGTTAGATGTAATGTAGATAAAGATAATGAAAAGTTTGAGGTAATTAAAAATAAAAAATATGATAGTGATAATATAGATAATTATTGTAAATAATCCAAATTACAATTGTAAAGACATTTTTACATAAAAAAATAAACAATGTAAAGTATTTTTGATAGAAAAGAAAATGATAAAATGATAGTATTGTCTTGTTAGGAGGAAAAGTATGGCAATCGGTAAACGCATAAAAGATGCTAGACAAAAAAATAATATTACTCAGGAAAGTTTAGCAGAACAATTAGGAATTTCAAGACAAACTGTATCTAGTTGGGAAACGGGTAAAAGTTATCCCGATATTGTTAGCGTTATCAAAATGAGTGATATATTTAATATTTCACTCGATAAAATGTTAAAAGAAGATAAAAAGTTAGTTAATAATATGCAAGAAAAAATGGATACTGTAAAAAGTAATAAATCTATTGTCTTTACAATATTATTTGCTATCATTTTTTTCGGAGGAATATACTTAATTCAAATATTTATAGATATTCCTAAAGTGAATAATTTGTTTTTTAATATAGGTGTAATGATTGTATTTATAGTCGGTGTTTTAACTTATTTATTCTCTAATGTGTATGTTGGTAAATTTTTAAATCAAAAAACATCTAATAAAAGCATATTAAAAACATTTATTGTTATGCTTGTAATCGTACCACTATTCTTTATATTTCCATTTATAGAGAACTTTACAACAGTAGGTTGGCAAGTGTTTGTAGCAAGAATAGGTATCATTATAATACTTGCTGTTATTTGTTTGCTTATCTTTAAAAAATAGATAAATGTTAATTATAAATTACAATTTATCTAAAAAAATAGTTGCTAAAAAGTTAGAAAACATTTAAATTTATTTAATTTATATTAGTATAAAATAAAAAGTGACTAAACAACTAGAGTCTATGGCTCTCGCTTTTTTTATATTTTAATAAGTTTTGTTTGTTCTAATTTCTTTACGAATGTAGATATAATGTTAAATAAATAATATAATAATATCGTTAAATGGTTTAAACGAAAGAAAGGCGTTTTATGAAAAAAGAAGATAGACTAGAAGTTATTAAAACAGAGTTAAAGAAATCTAATAAAATATTAAATGCTTTATGTGATGAAAATAGACAGAATATATTACTTGTGCTATTAGAAAATTGTTCAACAGGTGGTATTAGAGTTGACGATATTGCTAAAAGAGTTAATTTATCAAGACCAGCAGTATCACATCATTTAAAAATTTTACTTGATAATAATATTGTATCAATAGAACATATTGGAGCGAAAAATTATTATCATATTATAGGAACAGATGAAATATTAAGTTTAAAATCGTTACTTGAAAATATTGAGCTTTATGTTGAAGAAAGGAAAGAGGAACTAAAATGAAAAATTTAATTGTTTATTATTCTTATGAAGGTAATACAGAAGAATTAGTAAAAGGAATGCAAGAAGTAATAGATGCAGATGTATTAAAATTAATACCCAAGAAAGAAAAGAAGACCAAAAGTTTATTTAGATTTGTTTGGGGTGGTATGCAGGTTTATATGAAGAAAAAGCTTGAACTAGAAGAATATAATGTTGATTTATCTAAATATGATAATATCATTATCGGTTCACCTTGTTGGTTTGGAACTTATGCACCACCAATAAATACGTTTTTATCAGATAATAAGATGGAGAATAAAAATATTTATCTTTTAGTTTGTAATGGGGGAAATCTAAGAAATACTTGGAAAAATTATGAAGAAGTATTAAAAGGAAACAATATAGTTTCTAAGTTAGATTTAGTTTATCCAATAAAAAATGGAATAGAAGAAGCTAAAAAGAAAACTAATGAATGGATTAAAAATAATCTTAAATAACATATTTAGTAGTTTGTTAGAAAAATAGGTGATTATATGCGTGAAAGTATAAAAATTAAAACAGATGATTATAATTTTAAGTTTAGAGTGTCAGGTTTAATTGTAAAAAACAATAAACTTTTATTAGTAGAGATGGATGATAGTGGTTTTCTTTGTTTACCTGGAGGCTATGTAGAATTAGGTGAAACAACAGAGGTTGCAGTTAAACGAGAATTGTTAGAAGAAGTAGGAAAAAAGTTTGATATTAGTAAATATTTAGGTGTAGTGTTAATTTAATTTACTTTATGTATTATAAGTGCTATAATAACGGTGTTTATTTATTTGGTTATTATAAGGTGGTTTGGTTTTTATGAATGAAGAAAACAAAATATGTCATTTGAGTATGATTCAACAAATTATAACTAGAATGGGAAGTAATTCATTTTCTTTGAAAGGGTGGTCCGTTGGAATTATGATAGCAATTTATGCTTTTGCTGGTGAAGATGCACATAAAGCTGTTGTTGTAACTTTAATTCCATTAATTGTGTTTTGGATTTTAGATTCTTATTATTTAATGTTGGAAAGAAAATTTAGAATTTTATATAATAATGTAAGGATTAAATCAGAAGATGAAATAGACTATGATATGAATTTTGATAATATAAAAATAAGTATGTTAGATATAAAAAAATATGGACTAATTAATGCTTTATTATCTAAAACAATTTTACCATTTTATTTAGTTTGTATTGTGACTACCTTGGTTATATATTTTATAAATTTTTAGGAGATGAGAGGTATGGCATATAAAACATTTATTTCTTATAAATATTCGGAGGGACAGGAACTTCGTGATAAAATTATAGAATCTTTAGGTGATGGCACAACGTATTATCAGGGTGAGAATAGTGATTCGCCTGATTTAACTGATACTTCTACAGAAAACATAAAAAGAGTGTTAAAAGATATGATGTATGATACATCTGTGACTATTGTTATTATTTCTCCAAATATGAAACAAAGTAAGTGGATTGATTGGGAATTAGAGTATTGTCTTCAGAATATAAAAAGGAAAAATCGAACATCACATACTAATGGTATAGTTGGGGTTATTATGAAATATAATGGAGATTATTCGTGGTTTAAAAGTACTGGCACAAATTGTCATGGTAATATTACATTATCATATCAAATGGATAAAGTTTATAGTATTATTAGCAGTAATCATTTTAATTCTAACCCAAAACAGTGGCATTGCAGTAAATGTAAAACATATGATTTTATGAATGGTTCTTATATTACTTTTGTTGAAGAAGAAGAATTTTTAAAAAATCCAAAAAAATATATTGATAATGCGTATGAAAAAAGTGAAAATGATGCTTTAGGCTATGATTTGCAAAAAGAAAGATAATTTATAGAAATAATAACTTTGATGAAATTGTATATGAAATATAATTAAATAATTTTTGTTCTTGAAAGAGCCACAAGTCTCTTTCTTTTGGTATAAATGAATTATATTTAATAGTAATATTTATTATGGACTTTGAACTATATTTATGATATATTATAAGCACATAAGTGATTATGTTATGCGAATTTTGCATATAATATTAAAAAAGCGGGTGAAGCCAGCCTCAAATGGCAATTAAAAAAGTGAGTGAAGCCAGCTCTATAAATG
>CALVSV010000044.1 GCA_944359595.1 uncultured Bacilli bacterium | reverse complement strand
ATGAATAAGTTTCTCGGCATAAAATTAAATACTTATATTATTTTTAAATCAACTAATAATATAATCATTATCCTTTTTATTAGGAATAGTATAACCTAATATTAAATAATTATATAATGGAATTATTAATTGTGACATTTTATGTTGACATTTATACCATAAAAGCGATTTTTGGTAACAAAAGAACTTATGCATAAAATAGATAGAACTTGATAATTCTACCTATTTTTTATTAATTTATTCAATAATAATATTATTTTTTATAACAAAATCAAACAATTCACTATTTATATCATCAATACTTCTAATATTTTTATCTTTTATACAATTAATTACATAAAAATTATAAATATCAGCTAATTCTAAGTATACTTTTTCACTATTCTTTAAATACTCCATATCTTTTTCTACCATATCTAACTCACTTCTATTATTTTTTAGTATACTCGTATATTCACTAGGCATATATAATAAAATAACTTTTCCTGGTTTAGGCAATTCCAATAATTCGTATTCTAATTTATCTAAAAATGTATATAATTCATTTCTTTTAATTTTATCTTTTATTTTTCCACCTTGATGTGCCATATTAGATATTGTATATCTATCTAATATCACGTAATAATCTAAATCCAAATATTTAAGTATTTCATCTTTCATATTATACCTATCAATAGCATAATACATACTAGCAATTTTTGGATCTACTTTTGCAGGATCATCCCAAAAACTATTTTGTATACTAGGCTTCCCAAGCAAAGGACCACCTACAATTTTACCAGTAGGACTATCATATACTGGAAAACTAATTAATTTTACTTTTTCTCCCCTATTAATTAGTTTTTCCACTAATTTCTTACTCTGAGTTTCCTTACCAGAACAATCAGTTCCCTCAATAACTATTAATTTATCGTACATACTCTTACCTCCCCCTAAATTATATATCAAAAACAAAATATAAACAATAAAACAAACTTAATTTCAGTCTGTTTTATTATCTTTAATAAAATTTCTAAGCATTTTAGTTAACGCTCTTTTTTCTATCCTAGATACATAACTTCTAGATATATTAAGTTCTTTAGCTATTTCATTTTGAGTCTGTTCTTTATAATTAAATAATCCATATCTTTTTGTAATTATTATTTTTTCTCGTTCAGTTAATGCTTTCATATATTTTGAAAGCATTTTAATATTATCTTTTATATACATATCTTCTATATAATCAGGACTAGGTGTCTTTAATATATCTATAAAAGTTATTTCATTTCCCTCTTTATCATAACCTATACTATCGTTAATACTAACATTTTTATCATTTTTTTTATTAGATCTAAAATACATTAATATTTCATTTTCAGCACACTTTGCTGCATATGTTGTAATCTTAGTTTTTTTATCATTGTTATATGTATCTATTCCCTTTATAAGTCCTATAGTTCCAATACTTATTAAATCATCGGTATCAGTATATTTATTTTCATACTTTTTAACAATATGAGCAACCAATCTTAAATTATGTTCTATAAGTTTATTTCTTGCATTTTTATCTCCCATAAGCATTTTCTTTATACATTCTTCTTCTTCTTTTTGACACAATGGTTCAGGAAACACATTATTACTATATGATCCAGTAAATAAAAACATATTTTTTATAATTTCAAACAAAATACTTAACATTAAATCAACCTCTATTATAATATATTCAAATAAAAATAAAGATTAGAACAACAAATTCTAATCTTATTGAAAATTATATACATTCTCTAATTTAGTTTTTAATTCATTAACATCAAATATATTATTTCTTATTGCATAACATATAATTGCTTCTATATGTCCCTCTTTATTCCCAATATCATGATATTCACCATCTATAATTTTATAATTAAAATCCATATCTTGCATCATCAATTTTAATACATCGGTTAACTGATATTCACCATTAACACCTTTACCTATCTTTTTTATGTAATTAAATATTTCATGAGATACAACATATCTACCAAGGGCAGCAAAATTAGAAGGAGCATGTTTTATTTTAGGTTTTTCAATAATTGTTTCAATATTATTATCAACGCCAGGTTTAATAATACCATATTTTGGTATATCTTTATTCTTAACTTTATGAACCCCAATAATAGGGTTACCAGTACTATAATAACAATCTATCAATTGCTTAATTGCTGTATTATTATCCTTAGTATATATTAAGTCATCTCCTAAAACAATAACAAAGTCTTCATTTTTAATATATTTTTTTGCTAAAGAAATAGCTTTCGCACTACCCATTTGCTTTTTTTCCATAATAAATTTAATCTTTACATTCGATTTAGTATCAATAATAGAATTATATTCAATATTCTTATTATTATCTAATAATCTTTTTTCTAATTTTTTATTTCTTGAAAAATAATTTATTATATCTTTTTTTGATTTTGACACTATCATATATATTTCTTCAATACCAGCACTAGCTAGTTCCTCAACAATATATTGTATTACTGGTTTATCTAATATTGGTAGCATTTCTTTAGGTATTGATTTTGTAATTGGTAAGAAACGTGTCCCAAATCCACCAATAGGTATTACAGCCTTAGTTATTTTATTCATAATTTATTCCCCCTTTTTTTCGAGAAATTAAAAAGCAATAACCAAATATAATTACTGCCTCTTTTTCAAACGTGTTTATATAATATCACAAATTTCTTTGTTTGTCAAATTTTTATTGCTATTTTATAATAAATATTATGCAATTACTTATTTTTAAGTTCTAAATATTCATCATAACTCATTCTTTTATCAATTATTTTACCATCTTTTGTAATTTCTATAATTCTATTAGCTACTGTATTAATAAGTTCTGTATCATAAGATGAAAATAATATTGTATATGGAAATTCAATCATAGCTTTATTTAATGATGTAATTGACTCTATATCTAAATGATTAGTAGGTTCATCAAAAATCAACACATTACCATGATTAAGCATTTGCTTACTAAACATAAGCCTTACCTTTTCACCACCAGATAAAACATTACATTTTTTTAAAGATTCTTCACCAGAAAATAACATTCTACCTAAAAATCCTCTAACAAATGTTTCTGTTTTATCTTCTGAATAATCTCTTAACCAATCAACTAAAGTTAAATCATTTTTAAAATACTCATCATGGTTTTTAGGAAAATATGAAAGTTCTACAGTGGTACCAAGTTTTACTTCTCCACTACTAGGTTCTATTTCACCATTTATAATTTTAAAAAGATATGTTTTAGCAATTTCATTAGTACCAACAAAAGCAATTTTATCTTTATTATCTACAACTAAATTTATATTATGTAATATTTCTTTACCATCCACTTCTAAACTAACTTGTTTTAGATGAATAACTTCTTTCCCAAGCGGTTTATCGTAATCAAAATGAATATAAGGATATTTTCTAGAAGAAGCCCTAATATCTTCTAAATTTATTTTTTCAAGAGCTTTTTTTCTTGAAGTAGCTTGTTTTGATTTTGAAGCATTAGCGGAAAATCTTCTAATAAAGTCTTGTAATTCTTTAATTTTTTCTTCTTTCTTTTTATTAGATTCTTTCATCTGTTTTTGAATAAGTGCGCTTGATTGCATCCAAAAATCATAATTTCCAACAAATAATGTCATTTTTTCATAATCAATATCTACCATATGAGTACACACTTTATTTAAAAAATGTCTATCATGTGATACAACTAAAACAGTATTATTAAAGTTAATTAAAAACTCTTCTAACCATATTTTTGCATCTATATCAAGTCCATTAGTAGGTTCATCTAAAAGCAATATATCAGGATCTCCAAACAATGCTTGAGCAAGTAATACTTTAACTTTAATCGAATCTTTTAATTCGCTCATCAATGCACCATGATATTTTGTATCAACACCCAATCCAGATAAAAGGATTGCTGCATCACTTTCAGCTTCCCAACCATTCATTGATGAAAATTCTTCTTCTAATCTACCCGCTTCTATACCATCTTCTTCAGTAAACTCTTCTTTTAAATATATTGCTTCCCTATCTTTCATTGTTTTATATAATTTATCATTTCCCATTATTACTGTTTCTATTACACCATATTCATCATATTCATTATGATTTTGTCTTAAAAAAGATAATCTTTCACCTTTAGATATTATAATTTCACCAGTAGTAGATTCTTTTTCACCAGATAATATTTTTAAAAACGTAGACTTACCAGCTCCATTAGCCCCAATAATTCCATAACAATATCCTTTTTCAAACTTTAAATTTACATTATCAAATAAACATCTCTTACCATATCTTAAACTCAAATTATTAACTGTAAGCACTATATATCACCTCAAAATTCATATATATAATATAATATACAAATTAATACAAGTCAACAATATATAATAAAAAACATAGTATGATTTACATACTATGCTATACTGTCAAGATTCACAATGTATGGGTTTGTTTTAGTGCCGTTACCGCTAGTGTATAGAATGTCAGATTTCAGATTGATGACTGGTACAGCACTCATTTCCACAGTAATACCTTCATAGACCATTGAAGCAACCGCGTTAACATAAAACTCATAAGAATCGCTGTTAGGTGACCCCAACCAGTAAAAGTCTGCTTTTTGTAAATAGTAGTCTTCGTTAGAAGTATCATATTTCCCTCCTGCAAATGCTACTTCGTCCGCTGTTAATAAGCCAATCTTTAAATCATATTCTCCTCCATATGTTTTTGTAGTGTTCGGACACGTAAATTGTGGTGTTTTGTTTGTATTTAGTCTTCCATATGCTCCATAATATGGACTACTTCCTGATACACTTGATACTGATGTATCATTACAATACCTAGTACTCGCTATCAAATTGTCATATTCACTCATATTTGTTGTATACCAATTTTCTAAATATGTTTTTATTGTACTGTTTGTCCCATCTTGTACGTTTGGTGCGCTATTATCATATGTGTAACCTACATATTTTTCGCCAGGGCTTGAATTAAATGCACTTTCTCCAACTGCTCCATCCGCAATTAAACGAATTGTGCCATCTCCGTTTACTCTGACTACCCTCCATAACATATCTTCTCCTGATATGTGCCCATGGTTTAACACTTCTTCTTTGCATTCTTCAGCACTTGAAAATCCATAATTGCTATATGAACTATCACATTTTGAATTAGCTTCTTCTATATTGTCAAAACTCATATATCTTGTATTCTTCCATTTTAAATTTCCTATTTTTACATAGTTATCTTCAACATCTCCTCTAAAATAATATGTTTCTCCATCTTCATCAACACCTTTTATTAATCCTTCATCTGTTGTTGCGATAGTGTTAAAGTCTGGTGTTGCTTCAACTATTGGGCTATTATTATTTTTTATTACTGTAGATAGAAGTTCTGCACCTTTTTCTTGACTTCCCTTTACTGTTATTTTACAACTAAAGCTTTTATTCATTAATGTACTTTGATCTAAATCATTTTCACTTATCCATATATATAACTCATAATCTTTATTATTGGATTGTGGTAATTCTATATTTTTTGTTAGTAATACTTCATTGTTTGCGACATTTCTAAAGTTACCATTACTTATCTTTGTATCTCCAGAATATAGCGCCCATTTAAACTCTAAATTCGATAATTCTGGATCCATTACTATATCTGTTAGTTTTATATCTACATATGCTAGTGATGTTCCAGTATTATCAATATTAAATGCAAATTTATTTGCTTTTGTTTTTATTTCAGTATCATATATTGGTA
>CALVSV010000043.1 GCA_944359595.1 uncultured Bacilli bacterium | reverse complement strand
TATTACCTATACCTAAGAGTAAATATTCTAGATTTGTTAATATGTGTGATCTTTTATCATCTAAAAAATTTTTAGATATAAAATTTATAGATAATGAAATTATATAACTATACAAGAAAAAGTATTGTTCTTTTTTTATATACATTTCATTAGAAATTTGATACAATTTTAATATATGAGGATGTGATTATATTGAAAATAACAAATAATATTAATAAAAATATATTTAGAGAATATGATATTAGAGGAATTTATGGTACTGATTTAGATGAAGATGTATCGTATACTATAGGTAGAAGTTTTGCAAGCTATATAAGAAAAATGGGTGAAACTAAAACTATAATAGGACATGATAATAGAGAAAGTTACAAAGTTTTATTTCCATCTTTAATAAAAGGATTATTAGATTCTGGTATAGATGTAATAAATTTAGATATGGTTACTACACCAATGTATTATTTTGCTAGAAAACATTTAAATATTAATACTGGTATAATGCTTACTGCATCACATAATCCAAAAGAATATAATGGATATAAGATAGCTTTTAATTCAATAAGTAATGCCTATGGAAAATACATTAGTGATTTTTATGATTTTACTATGAATATGGAGTTTATTAAAGGTAAAGGTTCTATTGAAGAATTTGATATATTACCAATATATTTAGAAGAAATTAAGAAAAATATAAAAATTAATAAGGAGATAAAGATAGGTATAGATTGTGGTAATGGAACTGCATCGTTATTTATAAGAAAAATATTAGATTTATTTCCTAATATTAAGTATGAAACATTATATTGTGAATCTGATTCTAGTTTTCCTAATCATATAGCAGATCCCGCTGTCGAAGAATATATGAAAGATTTAAAAAAGCTAGTAAAAGAAAAACATTATGATTTAGGTATTGGTATTGATGGTGATGCTGATAGAGTTGGGGTTGTTTTAGAAAATGGACAGTATATAAGTGCCGATATGTATATGATAATAATATATAGAGATATTAAGGATAAGATGAAAAATAAAAAAGCTTTATTTGATGTTAAATGTTCTAAAGCATTAATAGATGAATTAGAAAAACTTGAAATAACTCCATGTATGAATAGAACAGGTAATTCATATCAAGCCATGAAAATGATGACTGAAAACTTTGATTTTGGTGGCGAATTTTCAGGACATGTATTTTTTAATGATAAATGGATGGGGTTTGATGATGGAATTTATGCAGCGCTAAGACTCATTGAAATATTGTCAAACACAAACAAAAAAGCAAGTGAATTACTTGATGGAATAAATAAATATTATTCAACAGAAGAATTAAAATTTGAATGTGCCGATGAAAAAAAATTTGATGTTATTGAAAAAATTAAAGAATATGCAATTTCTAAAAAATATAAAATAATTGATATAGATGGTGTACGTGTTGAATTTGATGACGGTTTTGCACTTGTAAGAGCAAGTAATACAGGTCCAAATATAACAGCTAGATTTGAATCAAGTAAAAAAGATAATTTAGAAAAGTATAAAGATGAATTTATTTCAATTTTAAATAAATATAGGATTTAATTATAATGGATAATATGACCTATGAAAAAGATTTATATTTAGCTGGAATAAATTATATAGCAGGGGTTGATGAAGTGGGAAGAGGTCCTCTCATAGGACCTGTTGTTGCTGCATGTGTTGTACTACCAAAAAATGAAAGAATCGATGGACTTACTGATTCTAAAAAACTAAGTGAAAAAAAACGCAATGAATTTTTTGATCTAATTTATGAAAAAGCACTAGGTATTGGAATTGGGGTAATAGATAATAAAAAAATAGATGAAGTAAATATTTATGAAGCTAGTAAACTTGCTATGAAAGAAGCTATTAAAAATACTAATTGTAAAATTGAACACATCTTAATAGATGCAATGAAGCTTGATCTTGATACACCATCTACATCTATAATTAAAGGTGACTTAAAGAGTCAAAGTATTGCAGCAGCAAGTGTGATCGCAAAAGTTTATAGAGATAAACTTATGTATGATTTAGATAAAATTTATCCTATGTATGGTTTTGCATCTCACAAAGGATATCCTACAAAAAAACATATTGAGGCAATAGAAAAATATGGTGTAATAAAAGATATTTATAGACTTACATATAAACCTGTAAAAAAAGTATTGGATGATGAAAATGAAAAAATTGATAACTTATAAAAGAGTATATATATTTATAATATTAATATTATTGTTTACATTAATATCAATATTAGTTTTAAATAATAATATTAAATTTATTGATGATACAATATATAATTTCATAAATAAATTCCATAATGATGGAGTAACCATATTCTTTAAAATTATTACTAATATGGCTAGTCCATTAGTATTAATATTAATAACAATACTAATGTTATTTTTTAAGAATAAAAGTAATGCAAAAGTAATATCTATTAATTTATTAATAATATTAATAATAAATAATATATTAAAAATAATATTTTCCAGACCTAGACCAATAGATATGTTAATAGAAGAAAATGGGTATAGTTTTCCATCAGGTCATTCTATGATAAGTATGGGCTTTTATGGTTTACTAATATATATTATTTATATTAATACAAATAATAAATATATTAAATGGATATCAATAATACTATGTTCTATACTAATATTATTAATAGGATTATCAAGAATATATTTGAGGGTTCATTACGCTAGTGATGTATTAGCAGGTTTCTTAATATCTTTGTCATATTTAATATTATTTATAAGTTTATATGCAAAAAAAGAATTAAATGTTATAGAAAATTAGCGTTTAATATGCTATAATTTAATTATAAAGATGATCGCGAGAAAAAAATATCCTTCCCGAACACAAACGTATGTTCGGGGGGGGTATTTTTAGATTTTTAAATAAAAAATACCTTATTTTTTTCTCCTTTAAAGGAGTAAGTTATTAAAAAGAAAAGCGTTATTATATTAGTATTACCATTTATATTAGTTGTACTGTTAATTAGTGTAAGTTTTGCTTTCTTTAGAAGTGTTACTAAAGTAGATAAGGAACTAGTAATTGGCTCTCTTGAAATTGATTATGTTGAAGGAAGTGAGGTTAAAACTAGCCTTAAACCAATTAAAGAAGATGAAGTATTAGATAAAGCATATAAATTAGAATTTAGTATAAGTAATATTAATGATGTAGATATTATGAGTAAAATAAAACTACATATTAATAATATTTCTGATAATATTAAAAGTGACTTAAAATATAAATTATATGAAAATGATTTTGAATTAGTTGATGGGGATTTTACGAGTTCTAAAACTGGCGAAGACTTA
>CALVSV010000042.1 GCA_944359595.1 uncultured Bacilli bacterium | reverse complement strand
GATTATTATATGTTTTATCGTCTATTATTGGATTTTGATAATAGTTATTATTCATAAACAATTCTCCTTTACAATTTAACAGGATAAACGCATGAGAATTTTTTAAATAAGTCTATGCTTGATTTTCAAGCATAGACTTAATTTGTGTTGTATTAATAGTTTTGAATATTTTTTCTAATTCTTCTTCAGTATTCATAGAAATTTTATATCTAATTAATTTTAAACTAATGTTATAAAAACATTGTACTAATTTAATTATATTTAATGCAATTCTTTTTAAAATACTTAAGTTTTTTGCTCCATTTTTTTCTAACGTTGTATTGTTATCTTCCTTAAAAACAATATCTAGTGGTGCATGTAAATTATTTTCAATTCCCCAGTGTTTTCTTACTGCATCTGCAAACATTCTTATATCATTTTCAAAACTTATAATAAAAAATCTTTCTTCAATTATCTTTTTATCATTGTTTAAAAATACTATCGTTTTTCTTTCATAACCTATAGATTTAATGTTTTTCCATTCTTCATAATTTGTTATCCAATTTATATTACTATTCATATAATATTCTCGTTTAATATATTTACTATGAGATTTTTCTGTTTCTGAATAATATTCTAAATCTTTTAATAAATCAGTATCACGGAAGTATTCACTTACTTCCTGATACATAGTTCCTTGGTTGGCTTTTAATGCTAAAACATAGTCTCCTTTAGCTTTAATTATAGCTTTCACGGTTTCTTTTTTAGTGTTTAAAGCATCTGCTGTTATTATAGAGTTACTTAAGTTTAATTGTTTTATTAATTTTGGACCCATGGGTATTTCATTTGATTTGTCCTCTATAAAATCTTGAATTATAGACATACCATAATCATGAGAATAAATACTCATTACATTTGCAGGTAAAATTTTATCAGTTATTAATTCACTTCTTGAACTTCCATTTATTGTCTTTCCATCCATACTTTTTATATCTTTCTCTTTTGTTTTAGTTGCTAAATTATCAATTAAATTTATAAGATATTTAACAGTACTTGTATATAAAGCAGATGGATTAATAATTGCAATCACTCTTTGAATTGTATCATGAGATGGTATGCCAGATGGTAATTCTAAAAATGTTTTCAACCATTTTTCATGTGATACTGCAAAACAATGTATTTCAATCCAAGTGTTAGCATTAGCTAATAGTCCAAGTAAAGTAATAATTATAATATCACTCATATTATGCTTTATTTTATATTGGATTCTTGCGTCATCTAATCTCTTAGTAATTGTCACAAAATTATTTAATACACTTAAATCTATTTCTTCGTAATTTATATTTAATTCTTTTACCATATCTCTTATTTCCTCCAATTTTTTTGATTTTTTTGCCATTCTGTTACCACCTTTTCTTCTTTATATTAATAATACCACAAAAAACGCATAATTTCTCATGCGTTTATCCTGTACTCAATTTTTATATATATTTATTTGTTATAGTTCAAATTGTGAATTATATAAATCTGCATAAAAACCATTTTTCTTCATTAATGCATTATGATTTCCTTGTTCTATTATATTACCATTCTTAATAACTAAAATTAAATCTGCATTTTTAATAGTAGATAATCTATGTGCGATTATAAATGATGTTCTACCTTCTGTTAATTTATCCATAGCTTTTTGAACAAGTTCTTCTGTTCTTGTATCGACATTAGATGTTGCTTCATCAAGAATTAAATATGGTGAATTTTTAATCATACCACGAGCTATAGTTAATAATTGTCTTTGACCTGCAGATACACTATCATTATCGCCTATCATAGAATCATATCCATGTGGTAATGTTTTAATAAAGTGATCTAATCCAACAATTCTACATACTTCTTTTACTTTTTCATCGCTTATATCTTCTCTATTATAAATAATATTTTCTTTTACGGTACCATTAAATAACCAAGTATCTTGTAATACCATAGTAAATAGATCATGAATATTTTCTCTAGTTAAATCATTTATAGATACACCATCTATTACAATGTCACCAGAATTAATTTCATAAAATTTCATAAGCAAATTAACAATTGTAGTTTTACCAGCGCCAGTTGGTCCTACTATAGCTATTTTTTGACCTGGCTTAGCTATTGCACTAAAATCATTTATTGTTGGTTTATCATTTCCATCATATTTAAATACAACATTTTTAAATTCAATTTTTCCTTTTGCTTGTTCTAAATCTAATTTATGAGTAAATGATGATTCGTCAACCATCTCTTTTTCATCAACAAATTCAAATACCCTTTCACCAGCTGCTGCAGTTGATTGTAAACTAGTCATAGCTTGAGCTATTTGAGATAATGGTGATGTAAACAATCTAACATATGAGATGAATGCAACTATAACACCAAAACTTATAATATCATTCATAACAAGAAGAGCTCCAACAATACAAACTGCAACGTACCCAAAATTACCTATAAATATCATAAGTGGTTGCATAAGTCCAGATAAAAATTGACTTTTTCTATCTGCTTCATATACTTTTTTATTATATAGATCAAATTTTTGATTAGATTGATTTTTACCATTATAAGTTTTTACTACATTCAACCCAGAATATACTTCTTCAATATGACCATTTAAGTTTCCTAATTCAACTTGTCTAGATACAAAATATTTTTGAGATTTATTAAGTACCATAAACATAAATATAAATCCAATTAGGCTTGATAATATAGCAGTTATTGCCATAATATAATTTGTTATAAACATCATTACTATAGTTCCTATAAAAAGTGTTGTCGCGCTAACTAATGATGCAAGTGATTGATTCATTGTTTGTGCGATAATATCTATGTCGTTTGTAACTCTTGATAATACATCACCAGTTGAATTTCTATCAAAATATTTAAGAGGTAATTTATTTATTTTAACTGATATTCTACTTCTTAATTTTTTAGCAAATTTATTAGCAACGTCAGTCATAGATAATGATTGAATATACATAAATAATGCACTACATACATATATAATCACCAAAAATATAGTTATACTTTTTATTTTTTCCATATTCATATTTGGTTCTACAGCCTTTTGTATGTTTTTAGGCATTTCATCTATTTTTTTATATAACTCTTCTGCTTCTATATTATCACTATCAATAGTAGAAAATACTTTTAAAAATTTTAATTGATCATTACTAGTTATTGTAATATTATCTATTGTAAAACTTTTAAATAATATTTGTTCAATACTACTAGGAATATTTATATCACTTATATTTTTAGAATCTTCTAACTCTTTTGATACATTTATTAAAGCTAACTTATCTTCTGTTGAAACAGCAACGTCATCATAAATAGAATCAGCTAAAATGATTTCAAGTATGCTTTCTGGTAATTTTGTAATTTCTATAAGCATGTTATCTTGTCCTAAATTAGAAGTAATAAATTTTTGAAAAGCTATCTTATCATTTTCTGATATATCTTTAGATATCATTATATTAGATATTGTATCTTCATCTAATTTTATATTTAAAATTTGTGGGATAGTTTCACTAATTTTTTCTTCATCTAAATTTGTTGTAACGTTTGTTGTAATTTCTTTTAAATTATCTATATTTACTACTAATCCTTCTGATATTTGATCAGTTAAATCAGACAATTTATTAGGAGCAAAAATAGATAATACTGAACTAGCCATAGCTAAAATTAATGAAAGTATTATAAGAACTCTAAATGATTTTAGTTCTTTAATCAATCTAATAACTGACTTTTTAAAGTTTTTAGGTTTTTCTCCTGTTCCTCTCATTCCAGGACCACCCATTATAGGTTTATGTCTATTATTTGTATTAGCCATTATTAAGTTCCTCCTTTGATAATTGTGATAATGCTATTTGCTTATACACACTACACTTTTTAAGAAGTTCTTTATGTGTTCCAATACCAACACATTTGCCATTATCTAATACTATTATTTTATCAGCATTCATAATAGTACCTATTCTTTGTGCGACAATTAAGCTTGTTGCATTCTTTGTATATTTTTTTAATTCACGCCTTAAAATAGAATCAGTTTTATAGTCTAATGCTGAAAAAGAATCATCAAATATATATATTTCTGGATCGCGAGCTACTGCTCTAGCAATTGAAAGTCTTTGTTTTTGACCACCAGATATATTTGTCCCACCTTGTGATATATGTGTACTATATCCATCATCCATCTTTTCAACAAATTCTTTTGCTTGCGCAACTTCTATAGCCTCTCTTATTTTCTTTTCAGTTATTTTATGCCCACAATCTCCATATTTAACATTTGATTTAACTGTACCATTAAACATAACTGCTTTTTGTGGAACATACCCTATTTTTTTATGTAGTTCTTCTAATTTATATTTTTTTACGTTAATCCCATCAACTAGTATTTCTCCATCAGTTACATCATAAAATCTAGGTACTAAATTGATTAATGTAGATTTACCTGATCCAGTTGAACCAATAAATGCGATAGTATCACCTTTATTAGCTTTAAAGGAAATATCTCTAAGCAAATACTCTTCAGCATCAGGATATTTAAATGATACATTTTTAAACTCAACTGTTCCCTTTTCTTTTGCCTCATCACCAACTATATCACCATCTTTTATACTTGATTCTGTATCTATTACTTCGTTGATACGTTTTGCTGATACTTGTGCACGTGGCAATATCATAAATATCATAGCTAACATCAAGAATGACATAATAACTTGCATAGCATAACTTGAGAATACTACCATATCACCAAATAATGATAACTTAGATGACATAAGAGCATCATTTATCATATGTGCGCCTACAAAATATATAGATAGCGTAAGAAAATACATAACTAAATACATAACAGGTAATAATATTGCGAACATTTTTTGATTAAACAATTGTTGATTAGTAAGTTTTGTGTTTACATCCTCAAATTTATCTTCTTGATATTTTTCAGCATTAAATGCGCGAACGACTCTAATACCGGTTAAATTTTCACGTGTTACATTATTAATTTTATCAATTAATCTTTGTACTATTTTAAACTTTGGCATAACTACAATTATAATCATTCCAATAACTGATAAAAGTATAACAACCGCAATAGCTGTGATTGTACTCCATTGCCAACTTTTATTCAAAATTTTTGTAACTGCCCAAACGGCAGTAATAGGTGCTTTTATAAGTAATTGTAATCCCATCGCTACAAACATTTGAATTTGAGTAACATCATTAGTAGTTCTTGTTATTAAACTACTTGTAGAAAATTGTTTTATTTCACCAGTACTTAAATCTAAGACTTTATCAAACAATTTTTTACGTATTTCCATAGAAACTAAAGATGATAAATTAGACGCTAAATATCCAACTATTATAGCAGATACCAAACTTCCAAAAGCACAAGCAAGCATATACCCACCATTTATTAAAATATCTTTCATCTTGCTTCCTTCTGTCTGTACAAGTATAGTAACTTGCGACATATAATCAGGCATTTTTAATTCAAGCCATACTTGAGCAGTAATTAAAATTAAGCATCCTAGAAGCATTAACCATTCTTTTTTAGACAAATTTTTTAATAATTTTAACATATATATTTTTCCTTTCTATTATTTTTTATTCATATTTATTATATTTTCATTCATAGAATTTAAAACTCTATATACAACACTCAAATCTTCTTTAGTAATATTATTTAATAAAACTTTTTCAATACTTTTAATCTTTTTCTTACCATTTAAAAATAATTGATATGTTTTATCATTTAAAACTATTTTTTTTGTTCTAGCATCATCACCATACTCAATTCTTTTAATAAGTTCATTTTTTTCCATTGTTTTAAGTACTCCAGATACAGTTGCACGTCTTAAATTTAGAACATCTTCTAAATCTTTTTGATATATATCCTTATCACTTTTTTCTAAAATATATTCAATTATTTGCATCTGTGTTGGAGTAATACCAGATATTATATTATTTTTATCATCAATTAAAAAATTACGAACTAACAATTTATTTAACAAATTTATTTGATATAGTATACTTTTTTTCTCCATAAACATACCTCACATGAATTAGCATCCATTAATTATATTAATCCAACTCGCAAAAAATGTCAATAGCCTTACATTCTATTTATAAAAAAATATTTTGAACGTTTATTCAAAATATTAATTTTTTTTCTTTTTTCTTTTCTTACTATGATAAAAAATATATACTCCAACTATAAATATAATAATTATTAATATAAGTATAATATGTGAAGCTTTATCAATAATATCTAGTATCGCATCTTTTTTATCTCCAGCAAACGCACCAACACACACTAAAGCTGTATTCCATATCGCACTACCAATTGTTGTATATAATATGAATTTAAGAAGTGGCATTTCACTCATACCAGCAGGTATACTTATTAAACTTCTAACAACTGGTATAAATCTACAAAAGAATACTGTTTTATTTCCTTTTGTATCAAACCATTTATCAGCCGATTCTATATCTTTTGGTTTAATTCTTAATAATTTACCATATTTACTAGTAACTATTTTTATAAGTCGATCCTTATTTAATATTTTACCAATATAATATAACGCTATTGCGCCCAATACAGATCCTATTGTCGCGGCAATAATAACTCCAACGATAGTTATATTGCTGTTGATTGTCATAAATCCACCAAATGTTAATATTATTTCACTAGGTATAGGCGGGAATAAATTTTCTATTAATATTAGAAGACAAATTCCTAAATAACCATACCCATTCATTATTTCAACTATTATATTTTCCATTAACTTAAACCCTATCTAGATACATTATGTGATGTATTAAAACCTTCCATAACAAAATTAGGATCTTTTCTAGAATCATATTCATAATTTTCTCTATCAACAGCATATAGGCTTAAACCTTTTCTAACTTTTTCATCTTTTTCTTGATTTATCATTTCATTTATTTCGACAACAGAAATTTTTGGAATGTAAACATCTTTTTGATGTATATCAATATTTGGTAACGTCATATTTTTTAATCCATGTTCCATATTTAACCTTACAACTGAACTATATTTTGTGTTATTATTCTTATCTTCTTCCAAGATACGTGCTGTATCAATAGTATTTCTATACAAAACTCTTCTTTTGCTATATTTATCTGTCATATATTCATTTCGAGGAGCATATAGCATTGCATCAGTACCAATCTTATCTATACTTCCTATTAAAGGAGTTGTTTTAAAAGATTTACTTTCTCGCATACTCATAACGCCTTCAGTTGTATAATACATTGTTTCAACAAAAGTTGTATTGTTTAATGTATTACTATCACAATTAATATCATTAACTATAGAACTATTACTAGTAATTGTTAAAGCTCCATTATTAGACATAGCTATTATATTTTCTATTACTTCTTTTTCGTGTATCATTTGTCCGTTATTACCAAGTCTAGGATTTTTTTCTAACGTTCTTACACAATAAAACGAATCTGGTGACGAACTAGCTATTTTCATATTATATTTATCATTAGTTACCGAATTCCAATTTATAGAAATTATTCTATTATTTTCAGTAACTTCAACTACTTTATCTGCATCTTGTATATTCATTTGTTCAATCATAGAATTAATACGAGTTATTGCAGATAAAAAAGCAGGATTATCCATAATTTTTTTATCTATTCCTAAATTTAAAATACGTTCTTTTAAATTATTCCTTAATTCTTCTATCTCATTCATGTTATTTACTCCTTATTTCTTATACATTTTGATTATATCATATGGTAATGCTTAATTGCAACTTGACACTTGTTTTTTTAAATATTTTTATTTATATATACTGTTAGTCATTTTTGCTACAGCATTAAAAATATAAGAAATTTTATACCATGTTTCATAATTAACTGTTCCTGTTTCATCTAAATCAAATACCTCTTGAAATGATCTAACTGTTTTAGTAGTGTTTTCATCATATAATCCATTTGCATTTTCTATAATAGGTATTCCTGGATAACTACTTATAATATAATTTAGCGTATTTTGTAGTATATATACATCTTTGCTACAATCACCTTCTTTTAATGTTTCTGTAAATGAATAAGGATATTCACCAGATAACTCTGCCCTATATATATTTATATTATCTCCATAATAATATTTTAAAATTTCTACATAATTATATCCTCTATCTCCTAATTCTTTAGATCCCCATTGGCTTAAATAACCTGGTTCTGTAGTATTACTTTTATAATGAGCTAGAAGTGGTTCTATTCTAAAACTTTCTCGTATATATTTATCAAAAAATTCATCAACGACCTTTGAAATAGGATCAAAAATTGTTCCGTTAGGAGTATATTTTTGATCATAACTAGTAGTAGAAGTTATTGTAAAATCATATCCTTTACTTTTGTACCACTCGGTAAATATACGATTTAATGTAAATGAAATAATAGCTAGTATATTAGCTCTTATAGTTTCTTTTGGCCAAGTAGAATAAATTTCACTACTGGCTACATTTTTAATATAAGTAGTGAATGGTACTGTATAATTTGGTGCAGAAGAAGAAGGTGTTCCATCATGTACAATAATATTTTCTGGTATAACTACTTTTGATAAAACATAAGGGCTAATTATATCCTCATCTACATCACTTATGTTTTGTGTATATTCTCCCCATAATACATTTGGAGTTATGACATACTCATAACTTTCTCCTTCATCTATCGATTTTAAATAAACATCTTGCATAGATAAAACATCTTCAAAAATTTGTATACCCTTAATTTTTGTTTCAGCAAGTCCTAAAGCAGATACTAAAATATCATATGTCTCATATGGTCTTACTTCATGTTGATCTTCTTCACTATATATCTTATCAACTGTTTCTAAACTAACTACTGGTGTTTGACCGTTTTCGTTAGTTTTAACTTCATTTATAATCTCATCATTTTTTAATATTGTAACTTGCGCATCCCCTACTGGATTCGCAACAGTACCGCTATATACATTAATGATCAATGTACCATAATTCATAATATCAATCCCCCTACTATATTATACTCATTTTATATATAAAAATTAATATAATATAGTGAGGTGAGTAAATGCAAAACGTTTTGTTAAAATTAGGTGATGCTTTAGAAAACGTAAAAATACTACAAGAAAAATTAAAAATATTAGGACTATATAATCCAGTAATTACAGGGAAATTTGATCTTTCTACTCAATTAGGTGTAATAACGTTTCAAGAAGAAAATAATTTAGATGTAACTGGTATAGTTGATGAAGATACATGGAATTTATTATTTGAATTAACGAAAAAAGATGTAACCAACACATATATTAATTATCCAAAATTACAATTAGGATCAAGTGGTATGTACGTAAATAATTTGCAAAGAAAATTAAAAGCTTTATTGTATTATACTGAAGATATAAATTCGTTTTTTGGTATAGAAACATATATTGCAGTTAAACGTTTCCAATTTCATAATGATTTAACTACTACTGGAGTTGTAGATGATGAAACATGGAGTGAAATAGATAGATTATATGATAATTTAGGTGAATGCGCAATAGAAAATATAGATGATGATTATATAATATATATTGTAAATAAAGGTGATACACTATACTCTATAGCTAATAAATATGGTGTTACAGTTGATTCTATAAAACAAACTAATAACTTAACTAATAATATACTTAGTATCGGTCAAACACTTAAAATACCATCTAAGACTAATAATAATATTATGTATACTGTTAAAAAAGGAGATACACTATACTCTATAGCTAATAAATATGGCGTTACAGTTGATTATATAAAACAAGCTAATAACTTAACTAATAATACACTTAGTATTGGTCAAATATTAACAATTCCATCAACAAATATACCAAACACTACTACTTATACAGTTAAAAAGGGTGATACACTATACTCTATAGCTAATAAATATAATGTTACAGTTGATTCTATAAAGCAAGCCAATAACTTAATTAATAATACACTTAGTATCGGTCAAATATTAATAATTCCATCAACAAATATATCAAATACTATTACTTATACAGTTAAAAAAGGAGATACACTATACTCTATAGCTAATAAATATGGTGTTACAGTTGATTATATAAAACAAACTAATAACTTAACTAATAATACACTTAGTATCGGTCAAATACTTAATATATCATTATAATTTAAAAGAAAAATAATAAATAATGTAAAAATAGCCTAATACATAATTAAATTAAGTATTAAGCTATTTTTATATAAAAAAATATTTAACATTTATCTTCTGTTTCATTTAATACTTTTTCAACTTCACTAATTAATTGATCTTTATTAGGAATATAATAAGTATAAGTTGAAGCAAAAATATTATTAGATAAACCACCTAAAGCATATTCCATTGCCACTTCTTTTTTGCTCGTACAAAGAATAATTCCTATCGGTTTATTGTCATATTCATCATTTATTTCAGCATTATAATAATTTAAATACATATTCATTTACCCTGCGTATTCTGGTTTCATAATACCAATTTTCAAATCTATTAAGACATAACATTTTAAAATTTTATTATAAAAAACCATATCTACATAATAATGAGTATTTCCTAAAGTTATTCTTTGTTGTGTTCCAACAAACATAAATCCTTTACCTAATTCAAGTAAAAATTTTTCCATATGATGAACTATTTTTTTTCTAAATCTTTCTCCAAAATAGGTTTTGGTTCTTTAATATCTAAAAATTCAAAAACATATGGTTCTTTTAAAATGTCGTCAGCCTTGGCTAATGTTTGTCCAACTTTTGATAACTCATATACTATTTTTTTATTACTTTTTCCCTCAGATAATAATAATCTTTCATATAATGAGGTTTCTAATTGCCTTTTTAACTCTCTAACACTCCAATTTGAA
>CALVSV010000041.1 GCA_944359595.1 uncultured Bacilli bacterium | reverse complement strand
AATAGTTTAAAATCATATAAGGGTGATATAATCTTAGTTGGAATTAACTATGATAAAAATTCTAAAAAACATAGTTGTATAATTGAAAAAATAAAAAAATAAATAGGAAATGCTAGAAATTTCTAGTATTTCCTATTTTAATTGTAGTTTCTTGTTTAGAACTTTATTATTTGATTTTTCTTTTATGTCAACATTTACATCAAAGTATTTACTCATAATCTTAATAGCTTTATTAAGGAATGGATTATTTACGTTTTCATCAATACTTATATTTATTTTATAGTTTTCTATAATGTCTTTATTTATACATAAAAGAGAAAACGCATAAAACGAAATTAATTTATTATAATCTACAGTCTTTAATTTATTGTTTAAGTTTTTATATTTTAAACTTAATAATTTTTTTTCTTCTTTATTATTAGAATAAATTATTTCTTTTAAAATTCTATTTTTTTCGTCATCTATTTGACTATTAGTATTAATAATATCTTCGAAATATTCGATCATTTCTTTTATTTCAATGTTTAAACCTTGAGTTTTTCTATCAACAATACTTAATAAATAATATAGTACTGTAATAGTTTTATAAATGTTCATAGATTGTGTTATATTGTGTAATTCTATTTCATCATAACTAGTGTTTTTAACATTGAATTTTGCTTTATTTTTCTTATATGTTATTACTGCTGGAAAACTTCGCTCCGAAATACAATTCAATATTCTATTAATTTTTTGCTCTTCTATATTATCGATTAAAATACTACAAATCGATTTCTGCTCATAATCTTCCATACATAACCTCTTTCTATTTTATTTTATCAATTCTCATAAAATTTGTTAATTTTTGTCCGTTTTTAGGGAACCCACCAGTAATTATTACTGTATCACCACTACTTAACTCTATTAGATCACCTGCTTTTTCTTCTGCAGCCGAAATAATATCTTCTAATAAGTCATATTCTCCAATAACTGTTGAATACACTCCATAATTTAGCGCTAATCTTTTAGCTACTTTTTGATCTTTTGCAGCAGCGATAATAGGACAAAGCGGTTTTAAATTACTTATTCTTTGTGCAGTATAACCACTCATTGTTGCAGCTACAACTGCTTTTACATCTAAAGTTTTTGCAGATTCAACTACGCTACGAGCTATACTTTCTGTTATATCGTTTTCACGTTCACTATCAAATTTATAGTCATAATCATAATATTTTTCTGCATTTTCACAAATATCTGCCATATATTTAACAGCCATATCAGGATATTTACCTATAGTTGTTTCACCTGATAACATTACAGCATCACAACCATCTAATACAGCATTTGCTATATCAGATACTTCTGCACGTGTTGGTCTTGCACTTGTATACATTGATGCAAGCATTTCAGTTGCCACTATACAAATCTTACCTTTTTCACGACATTTTTGTATCATTAATTTTTGATAAATTGGTAACATTTCCATAGGAACTTCTACACCTAAATCCCCACGCGCCACCATGATAGCATCACTTTCATCAATAATTTCATCAAGATTTTCAATAGCTTTAGCTGTTTCTACCTTAGATATAATAGGCATATCTTCTCTACCATATTTTTTAAGTAATTTTCTTGCTTCTTTTACGTCAGCCGCACTTGTAACAAAACTAATTCCCAAATAATCACCGTCATGTTCACATGCATATTTGATATCTTCTTCATCTTCTTTTGAGACAAATGGCATATCTAAACTTACACCTGGAACATTAACTCCCCTACGTGATTTAATTGTTCCACCATTAATTATTTTACAAGTTAATCCTTTACTATCTTTATCAATAACAGTCAATCTAATTAGACCATCATCTAATAATATGTCATTACCAACATTAATATTATTGATAACATTACTATAATTAAGCGAAATTTCTTCAGCAGTACCTAATACTTCTTCTTTAGCAATTCTTATTTCTTTTCCATCTTCAAGAGTTATAAGATCGTTTTCAAAATTACCAGTTCTTAAGTCTGGTCCTTTAGTATCAAATAATATAGCGATATTATGTCCACCATCTTCTTTATTATTAACATCGTTAAAATAACGTACTAATTCTTCTGTCTTAGCTCTTTCTTCTAGTGTTGCATGTGAAAAATTTATTCTTGCAACATTCATTCCATTATTTATCATTTTTCTCATCATATCTTTTGTATAGCTACTTGGACCCATACTACATATGATTTTTGTCTTTTTCATATCACACATTCCTCCTTAATGACGCTTGCTTATTATATCATAAAAATCATTATTTGTCTATAAAAAATCAAAAATTTTTAATCTATGATTTTTTATAAAGCAAAAATAACACATACGTGTTATTATATGTTTAATACTTCTATTTCGCCATTATTTTCTTTGATTATGTTATATATATCATCGCCATATTTTCCGTAGGTTGCTAAACCTATACCTGAAACTTTAAGTAAATCTTTTTTTTCATCTATATTAGTATTTAATATATTGTTTATTATTTTATCACTAATAATTGTTGCCTCACTTAAATTTTCTTCTTCACTTTTATTTTTTCTCCAATTTATTAATTTATTATATAAATTGTTTTCATTATCGTCAATTATTTCACTATCTAAATTCTTTTCTTTTTTTAATGCTCTATTTAAAAAATCTTTAATATATTTATTATTTAATATATGATCTTCATCAAATTTTTCGTGTGTTACTGGATCATATGCATTAAGTAAACTATCTATTATTATATCATCAGTTATATTTAATTTATATTTTTGTGGTTTGTTATTTTCCCATTCTTTTTTTATTGTTGCTTTTATTAATTTTTTAAAATATTCATCTTCACTAACATCTACATCAAAATAAAATACAGGAAAAGAAAATATAGTAGCAAATCTTTCTCTAATTTTTTTAGGTATTTCCTCTCCATTTAAATAACTATCTATATTATTTTTATTAACACTAACAAAATCAGCTAATTCTTCTTTACTCATTTTAGTAATTGATAAAATACACGAAATTATAAACATAAAACCACCTCTTTAAGATTGATAATTATTCTAACACAATTAAATATATTAATCAATAATATTTTATTTTTTATTTATTTCACTTATAATTTCTAATAAATTTTTTGCTGTATCGACTGGTAATATTTTAGATAATTCTTCAATTGATTGCTCGCCAATTTTTTTTATACT
>CALVSV010000040.1 GCA_944359595.1 uncultured Bacilli bacterium | reverse complement strand
AAATATGCACCAAAAACTACTAAAGTAAAAGTTAATATTTTACAACCTTAAAAGAGATTAATTTAATCTCTTTTAATTTACTTATATATATATTAATGATATAATTTTAATAGCAGGGAGGGATAATTATGCATAATATTACATTATTACCAGCAGATAAATATATTGTTGTTAATAAAACTATTTTATCAGATGAAAGTAGAAAAATATTAAGTATATTATATCAACCTATTATTGGATCTCTTTCTGTTAATTTATATTTTACATTATGGTCTCAATTAGATAATTTGAGTATTATGAGTGGAGAACACTTTCATCATAATCTTATGTCTGCTATGCAAATATCACTTGATGAAGTTTATAAGGCTAGAAAAAAATTAGAAGCAGTAGGACTATTAAAAACTTATATTAAAGTTGATAGTATAAATTCATATATATACGAATTATATTCACCATTAAGTGCAAATAGTTTTTTAACACATCCTATTTTAAGTGTTATCTTATATAATACTGTAGAAAAAAAAGAATATAATAGAATTGTTGAATATTTTAAATTACCATCTTATAATACTAATGATTATAAAGATATTTCTACATCTTTTTCTGATGTGTTTATAACAAGCTCTTATGATAAGAACGTTCCAACATTAGAAAAAGATATAAAAAGAAGAAAAACCAACTCATTAAAAATAGACAATAACATAGATTTTGATTTAATCATTTCTTCTTTACCACAATCATCTATTAATGATCGTACATTTAATGATGATATTAAAGATTTGATTACTAAACTTGCTTTTGTATATAATTTAGATAATTTAGAAGTTATAGATATAATTAGATCATCAATAGAAGAAAAAGGAATAATTGATAAAATGAAATTAAGAAAAAATGCAAGAAATTATTATCAATTTGAACATAACGGAGAATTACCTAGTTTAATTGATAAAGTACAGCCCAAACAATTAAAAAGTGAAGTAAGTGATAATAGTAGTGAATCAAAGATGATATATACATTTGATAATACAAAACCATATGATTTTTTAAAAAGTAAACAAAATGGTGCAAAACCAACATCTAGAGATCTAAAATTGTTAGAAGCGTTGGCTGTTGATTATAAACTGAATCCTGGAGTTATCAATGTATTAATTGACTATGTATTGAAAGTAAATAATAATAAACTTACAATAGGATTTGTAGAAACTATTGCAGGAGAATGGAAAAGAAGAAAAATAGAAAAAGTAGAAGATGCAGTAAGAATAGCTAAACAAGAATATAAAAATCACTTAGAATATAATAAAAAAAGTAATAAGAAAAAAGATATAAAAGAAGTTGATACTCCTGATTGGTTTGATAAGAGTATAGAAAAAAATGAAGCATCTATATCTGATATCGAAAAAATGAATGAATTGTTAAATGAATTTAAATAAGAAGGGAAGTATATTAATGTTTGATGGAAAAAGACTTAAAGAATTAAGAAAAAGAAAGGGATTAACACAAGATGATTTAGGAGCTTTAGTAAATGTTACTAAAGTATCAATATCATGCTATGAAAGTGGGATTAGAATACCTAATATGGAAACATTTTTAGAGTTGGTAGATGTATTAGGTACAACACCTAATTATCTATTAGGGTTTGATATGTGTGCATATATAAAAGATATTGATTCAAATTATATGCTTTCTTGTTCACTTAATGATTATAAAATATTGAAAGAACTTAAGAAAAATCCTAAAGTATATAATATGTTTAGAGATAGTGCAGAAGCTACTATTGAGTATTTAGAAGAAAATTATAAGAATTAAGTCTTATAATTTTCTTTATTAATTGTAATACTACCAAATATTGTAGATAATAATATTAATAAATAATATATTATATTAAATGGGGAAAATGTATTTCTTAAAAATATTAAAGTAATTATTAAAAATAAAATATCATAAATTATACCTATCTTCAATCCAGATATAATTTTTTTTGATTTATCTTTTTTTGTAAATAATCTGCCACTTATAAAAAAACATAATAAACTTGTTATAATCATAAATAAATTCATTATTTTATCAGATAACAAATTAAAATAATAAAATATATTTAAAATAAATATAACAATTATTATACTTAATAATGTATATCCAATATTTTTTAATATCATTTTTAACATATAATCACCTAATTAATTTTATTAAGCGAATAAAAAAATATTACAGTATCATAATATATTAGGTGATTTATATGGAATATTTAATAGTTATTTTTAGAACTATATTCTTTTATTTTCTTGTTTTATTTCTATATAGAATTATGGGGAAAAGAGAAGTGGGGCAATTAGGAATAGTTGATTTAATAGTATCAATTCTTATATCACAATTAGTAGCTATAAGTATAGAAGATTTTAATGATACAATATTAAATTCATTGATTCCAATAATTGTTTTAGTTATATTACAAGTTTTGCTTGCGCATATTTCGCTTAAATTTCCTAAAACACGAGACTTTTTTGATGGTAAACCATCTATAATAATTAAAGATGGAAAAATAAATTTTAAAGAGATGTGCAATCAAAAATATAATTTAAATGATCTTTTGTTACAACTTAGACAAAACGAAATAAGATCTTTAGAAGAAGTTGAATTCGCAATTCTAGAAACTAGTGGTAATTTATCTGTATTTAAAAATTATGGCAAAAAAACTAATTATCCATTTGCTATTATATTAGATGGTGTAATACAAGATGATGTATTAAAAGAAATAAAAAAAAGTAAAAATGATATATATAAAATATTGGAATATAAAAATATTAAGTTAGAAGATGTATTTTACGCATTTTATAAAAACGATAAAACTTTTATTATTACACGTGATGATTTAAGTTAATAAATTAAAGACAAAAGTTTAGTGTAGTGATATAATAATATCAGAAAGGAATGTTTATATATGGAAAAATCGAAAGTTTATTTTATTAAAAATATTACACCTGAAAATTTAATAAAAGCATATGAATTATTAGATAAAAAATTACAAGATAAAGTAGCTGTAAAACTACATTCGGGTGAGAAGGGTAATCAAAATTATTTAAGACCCGAATTTGTAAAAGATATAGTAAATTATGTTAATGGAACAGTTGTTGAATGTAATACAGCATATGAAGGTGCAAGAAATTCAACAGAAAAACATAAAAAATTAATTAAAGAACATGGATGGGATAAATATTTTAAATTTGATTTAATGGATGCAGAACAACCTGATATGGTTCTAGATATACCAAATGGTAAAATTTTAAAGAAAAATTATGTAGGTAAAAACTTATCAAATTACAATTCTATGTTAGTATTATCGCATTTTAAAGGTCATGCAATGGGAGGTTATGGCGGTGCACTTAAACAGCTATCTATTGGAGTTGCATCATCATATGGTAAAACTTTAATACATACTGCTGGTAAAACAAATGATCAAACAAAATTGTTTGATAATTTGCCAGAACAAGATAGATTTTTAGAATCGATGGCTGATGCAGCAAGTAGTGTAGTAAATTATTTTAATGGTAATATGGTTTTCATTAATGTAATGAAAAATATTTCTGTAGATTGTGATTGTGATAGTAATGCTTCTAAACCATGTATGCAAGATATTGGTATATTATCTAGTTTGGATCCTGTCGCAATAGATCAAGCTTGCCTTGATATTGTATATAATTCTAGTGATCCAGGAAAAGAAAAACTAATAGAAAGAATTGAATCATTACATGGTGTGCATACTGTTGAAGTAGCAGCTCAATTAGGAGTAGGTAATCGTGATTATGAACTAATAACAATTGATTAATTATTTATTGAAAAAATGTTAAATTATGATATACTATTAATATAAGGAATACGAAAAGTATAAAATAAGCCCTCCTACGAACATTTGTTCGCGCGGGGGGGGTATTTATTACCTCTTACTTATTTTATAGTTAATAAAGGAGTAGAGGCTAGTATGAAAAAGAATGGATTTACACTTATTGAACTTGTTATAACTGTTGCGATAATGCTTGCACTAGTTGGAATTGCAGTACCATCAACTATATCATTAGTGAACAAAAGCAAAAATAAATCACGTGATTTACAAATTGAAGAATTTTTATCATCTGCAGAAAATTATGTGATAGATAATAAATCAAAATGGAATATGAGTTCAATAGGTACAAATACATATTGTTTTTCATTAGATGATTTAGTTGTTGAAAATTATATTAAAGAAATACCAATCGATCCAGTTACTGAAGAAAAATTTATAGGTTCTATTAATATATTTGTTAAAGATAGTAAAATTAATTATGAATATTCTGAGGATACATGTAATAATAGACTTGTAGATGCTGGTCTAGTTGATAATAATTATGATGATGATTTGATTAATATAGATAATAATAATTCTGAGAGTGAAAATAATAATTTAAACAATACTCAATACTTAAAAAACAAATTAGTGAAAGATCACAATTTAAAAGAAGATGTTGATAAAGATGGAAAAACATATTATGCAGACAGATACCAGCCTATTTATATAAAAATTGGTGATATTGATATGTTGTGGGTATTTATAAGAGTTAATGGTGATGGCACAATAAGATTAGTATCTAATGATAGTATCGGATCTAGTGCTTTTAATGATAAAAGTGGTGGTCAAAAATATACTGGATATACATATGATAATAGCGCACCAAACGCAGGAGACGGAACAAATAGTACAATAAAAACATTTTTAGAAAATTGGTATCAAGAAAATTTGAGCGAATATGATGAATATATTGCGGAAACTAGATTTTGTAATGATACATCTTCCTCTAGTAAATATAATTTTGGCTCTGTTGGTAGAATAAAAAATCGTAACCTATCATATATATGTCCAAATACTACAAAAACATATGGTGGAGAATATAAATTAAAAATAGGTTTACTTTCTGCTGATGAAATTGCAAAGTATCACGGCAACGGAGGTGGTTATAATGATTATTCATCTATACCTGATTTTTTACGTAATTCATGGACAATGTCTCCATATAATTCAAAAGCTTTATATGCTGTTACAAACGGTTTTTATGATAAGCAGCTAGTGTCTAAATACGGAGTGCATCCTGTTATAAATTTAAAGTCTGATACACTTATTTTAAGAGGTGAAGGCACTAAAAATGTACCTTATGAAATTGTACCTCAAGATACAACGCTTAAAGAAATGATATT
>CALVSV010000039.1 GCA_944359595.1 uncultured Bacilli bacterium | reverse complement strand
ATATGCATATCTTAGTTGGGAGGAACAACAATTTATGTTGATAATGTCTAAATGTATAGAAAATAAAAAAAATTATATACATATTTTAATGAATAGATTTTTATATACAGAAGATGAAGTGAAAAATAAGATATTAGAAATTAGAAAAAAGATAACTGATAATAAGCAATATCAATTAAAATTATAAATAAAATATAGTATTATTGTTTACAAATTAAAAAAAATATAATAATATATAAGTATGCAAGCGATGATGAATGTGGAAAGTTCTAGCTATACAATAAGAAAGGGATTCTCTTAGAATAAATAGAGTGGAACCGCGGTTTTTATAATCGTCTCTATGTTATTTTAAGAGTTTTTGTATTTTAAGGTGGTTTTATGGATAAAAAATTTGAATTTTTAAAAAATGTTGATATCGTAAAAATTAATTTATTAGATAATTATTCGGATCCTTTATTAGCGTTTGTAGTATACGATTCCAACAAGCAAGCATATGTTACACAGGAAACAAATAAAGTTTTAAGTTATTATTTTAATAATAAAATTATATGTCTTTTGTACGATATCATTAATAATGGAATAAAAAAGGGGATTTTTTCTCTTACGTTTACAGATAATGATATAATCATTAATTGTAATAGGGGTAAAAATATAAATATTTCTATTGATTTTAGTAAACTTGAATATAAAAATTTTATAAACCATATATTAAAATTAAATGAAAAGAATTTATTATTTAAAGCAAAAAAATATATTAAAAAAGAAGAAATTAATAATATATATATATCTAATACTAATAAATCTACTTGCTTTTATAGTATGAAAAAAGATATTGTTATATGTCATGATGTCTCTGATAGTAGATTTAATTGTATGGATATTGTAAATTTGTTTTTTGATAGATTTTATCAAAATGAAGAGTGTGAGGGATATATAAAGGATGATAAAAAAATAATATTGAAATTTAAGGGCAATAAAAATATAATTATTAATGATATTAAAAATAAGAATAAATATATAGCAATTATTGATAAATTTCAAAATAAATTAATAGATGAGAAAATAGAAGAAAATAGAAAGGTTAAGATGATTAAATATGAAAGAGATAACAATGGAAAAAATGGTTAATTTATGTAAACAATATGGATATATATATCAAGGTAGCGAAATTTATGATGGACTTGCTAATACATGGGATTATGGTCCACTTGGAACTAGACTTAAAAATAATATAAAAGATGCATGGCGAAAACAATTTATTCAACAAAGGGCTAATGCATACGAGTTAGATGCAGGTATACTTATGCATCCAAAAGTATGGAAAGCTAGTGGACATGTCGATTCTTTTGCAGATCCATTAACGGATTGTCGTGAATGTAAGACTAGACATAGAGCCGACAATTTAATCAATGATTTTTCAAATAGTTTTATTGGAGATAGTATGACAAATGAGGAGATGATTGATTACATAAATAAAAACAAAGTGCCATGTCCTAAATGTGGAAAAACTAATTTTACAGACATAAGACAATTTAAGTTGATGTTTGAAACATATAGAGGTGTTACTCAAGATGCTAAAAGCGTAGTTTATTTAAGACCTGAAAATGCTCAAGGAGAATACGTTAACTTTTTAAATGTTCAACGAAGTATGAGGGCAAAATTACCGTTTTCAATAGGGCAAATTGGTAAAGCATTTAGAAATGAAATTACTCCGGGAAATTTTATATTTAGAACGTTAGAATTCGAACAAATGGAATATCAAACATTTTGTAAGCCTGGAACTGACATGGAATTGTATGAATACTTTAAAGAATATGGTAAAAAGTTTTTCATAAATTTAGGAATACCAGAAGATATGTTAAGATTTCATGATCATGAAAAATTAGTTTTTTATGCTAAAGCTGCAACCGACATTGAATATAAATTCCCGTTTGGATGGGGTGAGATAAACGGTACGCATAATAGAACTGATTACGATTTAGGTAAACATCAAGAATATTCTGGTAAATCAATGGAATATTTAGATCCTGAAACAAATGAAAAATATATTCCTTATGTTATTGAATCAACTTATGGATTAGATCGTACAGTATTAGCCGTATTATTTAATGCATATCATGAAGAAACATTAGATGATGGAACAGAAAGAATTGTTATGAAATTTAAACCTAGTATTGCTCCATATAAATGTATGGTTACACCGTTAGTAAAAAAATATCATAGTGAAAAAGCAGAAGAATTATATAATGAATTATCAAAATATTTTATGGTTAGCTATGATGATACTGGTAGTATTGGTAAACGTTATAGACGTAGTGAAGTAATGGGTATTCCATATGTCATAACTGTTGATGATAATACTATTAATAATGGGACTGTAACTATTAGAAATAGAGATACAATGGAACAAATCACATTAAATATTAGTGAAGTAAAAGCTTATATAGAAGAAAAAATTAAAGATTAGTGGAGGTATTATGAAATTAAAAGTATGTGTTATTGGGGGAGCTGGATATATTGGTTCTCACACTGTTTATGAACTTATTCGTGATGGACATGAAGTAGTAATTATTGATAATTTATCTACAGGATCTAGAGATTTTATTCACAAAGATGCTAAATTTTATTTTGGAGATATTACTAATAAACAAGAATTAAAAAATATATTCAATATTGAATGTAGTGTTAAACCGTTTGATGTTGTAATGCATTTTGCGGCTAAGTTAATAGTACCTGAAAGTGTTAGTATTCCACTTGAATATTATTACAATAATGTTGAAGGTGTAAGAATAATGTTAGAAGTGATGAAAGATTTCAATATTAAAAATGTTGTGTTTTCATCTACTGCTGCCGTATATGGAGAAGCTATTAATCCAATATGTAGCGAAAACGATCCAACAATACCAATAAATCCCTATGGTGAAACTAAACTTGCATCAGAAAAATTAATAAAATGGGTGTGTCAAAGATATGATATGAATTATTGTATATTTAGATATTTTAACGTCGCTGGAGCAATAGATACTTTAGAAATAGGACTTAATAAAGATAATTTAACACATATTATACCAATTACTGTTCAAACAGCTTTAGGTATTAGAGATGAGATGACTATTTTTGGTAATGATTATGATACACCAGATGGAACATGTATAAGAGATTATATTCATGTATCAGATCTTGCTGATGCACATGTATTAGGAGCTAAATATTTGGTTAAAAACAACAAAAGTTTACTTGTTAATCTTGGATCAAATAAAGGATATTCAGTTTTAGAAATAATAAAAGAAGTAGAAAAATTTTATCCAGTAAATTATAAAATAGGTAAAAGACGTGCAGGGGATCCCGCAAAACTTATTGCTTCAAATGATAAGGCAAAAGAAATACTTGGTTGGTTGCCAAAAAGAAATTTAGAACAAATTATTAAAAGTGATATAGAATATAGAAAAAAGTTAAATAATTTAAAGTAAATGTTGAAATAACATAAGATATATAATATAATATTAGGTGCAGTGAAAGGAAAGTGTATAAAATGAGTAAAGCAAAAAATATTCATGAAGTAGAAATAAAAATTGAAAAAGATGAATGGAAAAAATATTTGGATAAAGCATTTAATAAAGTTAAAAATGAAGTAAAAGTAGATGGTTTTAGAAAAGGAAAAGTAACACGTGAAATATTTAATAAAAAAGTTGGTGTTCAAGCATTGTTTGAAGATGCAATAAATTATGCAATAGATGATGAATATAAAAAAATAATGGATAATGATAAATATGAACCAATTGTTAGACCAACTGTTGATATTGTTGATATAAATGAAAATGATGCAACTATTAAGTTTACAATTACTACTAAACCAGAAATAAAATTAGGTGATTATAAAAATTTAGGTATTAAAAAAGAAAAAGTATCTGTTAGTAAAAAAGAAGTTGAAGATGAAATAGAAAATCTAAGACGTGACTATGCTGAAATAATTGTTAAAGATGGAAAAGCAGAAAACAAAGATACAGTTGTAATTGATTTTGATGGATATTTAAATGGTGAACCATTTGATGGTGGGAAAAGTGAAAACTATCCGTTAGAACTTGGAAGTAATACTTTTATACCTGGATTTGAAGATCAAATAGTTGGTATGAAGAAGGGTGAAGAAAAAGATATTATTGTTACTTTCCCAGAAGATTATCCAGCTGAAAATTTAAAGGGTAAAGAAGTAATTTTTAAAGTAAAAGTTAATGAAGTAAAAACTAAACAATTACCAGAACTAGAAAAAGAGTTTTTTGAAGATCTAGGATATGATGAAATAAATACAGCAGATGAATTTAAAGAACATATAAAAGATAATATAAAAAATGAAAAAACAAATAAAGTTGAAAATAAATATGTTGATGATTTATTAGATAAATTAGTTGAAACATCTTCAATTGAATCAGTACCAGATGAATTTGTAAATAATGAAATTGAAAGAATGTATTATAACGCAAGTGAAAATATAAAAATGCAAGGAATAAATATGGAAACATATTTAAAATTTATAAATAAAACTGAAGAAGAAGTAAAGGAATCATTTAAAGATGATGCATTAAAAAGAGTAAAGGTTAGAATACTTTTAGAAGAAATTGTAGAAATAGAAAAATTAAAAGTTGAAGAAAAAGAACTTGAAGAAAGACTTCAAAAATTATCAGAATTATATGAAATGACAAAAGAAGAAGTTATAAATGCATTTGGTGGTAAAGAAGTTGTAAAATATGATGCTTTAATGAATAAAGCACTTAAAATATTACAAGATCAAGAAAAAAAAGAAACTACTGATAAAAAATAGTAGTTTTTTTTATTACTTGTCAAATTTTAAATAATTTGATAAAATATGTATGAAAGAAAGAGCGGTGTTGCATTGTAATTATGATAAATTTATTTGATAAATTATATAAAAACGATAAAGAGGAATTTTATAAGATCGTTAAAAAAAATTTAATCAAAAATAAGAAAATGTTTATTGTTACTGCAAATCCTGAAACATTTTATATATCTGATAAAGATGAATATTTAAATAATCTTTTATTAGATAAAGAAACAGTAGTTGTTCCAGATGGAATAAGTGTTGTTAAATGTGCTAAATTATTAAAATATAATATTAAAGAAAGAATTACTGGTATAGATATATCTACTAAATTATTAGAATATGGTAATGAATTAAATAAAAATATATACCTTTTCGGAGCTAAACAAAATATTATAGATGACATGATCTCTTTCATAAAGAAGACTTATCCAAATTTAAAAATAGTTGGAGCAACTAATGGATATATTAATGATAAAGATAAAGTTTTTGATGAAATTATAAAAAAAAAACCTGATATTATTTTGGTGGCGCTAGGTATACCACTACAAGAAAAATTAATATATAAACATTTAAATAAAGCAAAAAAAGGAATTTTTATTGGAGTAGGTGGATCGTTAGATGTATTAAGTGGAAATAAAAAAAGAGCACCTAAAATATTTATT